>DATLGZ010000090.1:0-7580 GCA_035540235.1 Acidimicrobiales bacterium
GGGTCGGGGGCGCTGTCGATCGCCCTCCTGCGGGCAGGGGCGTCGGTGACGGGCTACGAGCTGCGGGACGACTTCGCCCGCGTGGCCCGCAAGAACGTGGTGCGTTTCCTCGGCGATGGGCAGGACTACGACGTGCAGTCCCGCGACGTCTACGAGGGCATCGAGCTGCGCGACCTCGACCGGGTCGTCCTCGACCTGCCCGAGCCCTGGCGCGTGGTCAAGCACGCCGAGGCCGCCCTCCACCCCGGCGGCATCTTCTGCGCCTACCTGCCCACCATCGGCCAGGTCGCCGAGCTGCACGAGGCCCTGGCCGCCTCCGCCTTCGGCCTGGCCACCACGATCGAGGTTCTCCAGCGGTCGTGGCACGTCAAGGGCCAGTCGGTGCGGCCCGATCATCGTATGGTGGCCCACACCGGCTTCCTGACCGCCGCCCGCCTTCTCAGCGCCGAGCTGGAGCTGGGGCCATGACCGGGGCGAGGCCGTGAACCTGCTCGACCTCGCCGTCCTCGCCGTGCTGGCCACCGCCGTCTGGGGCGGCTACCGGCTCGGGCTGGTGGTGGGCGGCACGTCCTGGGTCTTCCTGGTCCAAGGCCTGGTGGTGGCCTCGCTGCTGACCCCCGCGGTCGTGGAGGGGCCGGGCGGCGACGCCGCCGTGCTGCGCCTCACCCTGGGCGTGGCCCTGTTCGCCGGCGCGGGATGGGCCGCCCAGGCGGCCGGGCGGCGGGTGGGGGTTGAGTTCCGCCGCCAGCTCGTGGCCGACGAGCTCCGCCGGACCGACCACGCCGCCGGGGCGGCGGTGGCGCCCCTGGCCGTGCTGGTGGCGCTGTGGCTGGTGGTGCTGCCCCCCATGCAGGCCGCGCCGGGGTGGCCCAGTGAGCTGGCCCGGGGCTCGGCCGTGGCCCGGGGCCTGGTCGCCGCCCTCCCCGGCGCTCCCGACACGTCCAACGCCCTCCGCCGCCTCACCGCCCCCGTGGCCCAGCCCGAGGTGCTCACCGCCCTGGGGCCGGCGGGCGACAGCAGCCCGCCGCCCCGCCGCCTGGCCCTGGCCGACGACGTCGTCCGCCGGGTGACGGCCAGCACCGTCCGGGTGGAGGGCACGTCGTGCCTGTTCGACAGGGTCGGCAGCGGCTTCGCGGTCGACGACGACCTGGTCGTCACCAACGCCCACGTGGTGGCCGGCCAGGCCAGACCGTCGGTGGTGCGCCCCGACGGCAAGCGGCTCAGCGCGGTGGTGGCGGTGTACGACACCCAGCGCGACCTGGCCCTCCTGCGGGTGAGGGGCCTGGGCCAGGACCCGCTGCCGCTGGGCGTGGCCCGGGCGGGGGCGCTGGGGGCGGTGTTCGGCCACCCCGAGGGCCGCACCCAGCTCGAGGTCTCCCCGGCGGCGATCCGCAACCAGCTGGTGGCGAGGGTGCAGGACCCCGGCCTCGTCGAGCCCGTGCGCCGCAACGTGCTGGTGCTGGCGGCCGACCTCCAGCCCGGTGACTCGGGCGGCGCCCTGGTGACGCCCGAGGGCGAGGTGGCGGGGGTGGCCTTCGCCATCAGCCGGGCCCGGGCCGGGGTGGCCTTCGCGGTGACGGTCGACGAGCTGCGCTCGGTGCTCGACCTCGACCGCAGCGGGACCGCCGACACCGGGCGGTGCTGACGCCGCCTCGCGTCCTGGTCACCGTGGGTGCGCTACCACGACCGAAACGGTGACCGGGTCGCGGGAGACTGGACCAGGCCGACAGACGAGGAGGTAAGGCCCATGCCCGACAAGGTGAGCAAGACCGAGGAGGAGTGGAGGGCCGAGCTGACCCCCGAGCAGTACGAGGTGCTGCGCCGGAAGGGCACGGAGCGGGCCTTCACCGGCCGCTACTGGGACGCCCACGAGGACGGCGTCTACCGCTGCGCCGGCTGCGGGGCGGAGCTGTTCCGCTCCGGCACCAAGTTCGAGTCGGGCACGGGCTGGCCCAGCTTCACCGAGCCGGCGGTGGCCGGCGCCGTCGAGCTGCACCGGGACACGAGCTACGGCATGGTCCGCACCGAGGTCACCTGCGCCCGCTGCGGCGGCCACTTGGGCCACGTCTTCCCCGACGGCCCCGGCCCCACCGGCCAGCGCTACTGCATCAACTCCTGCTCGCTCGACCTCGAGCCCGAGGAGCGGCCGGCGTAGAGGCCGGGCAGTACGCTGGTCCGGTCCCTGCCGGCCGACCTGCGGAGCTGATCCTGTCCGTCCAAACCGAGGGGGGCCACGCCGAGGACCGCTCGCTGGTCCGCGTCAACGCCCCGCAGACCTTCTTCCGGGGGTTCGGGAGCTCGGTCCGGGAGATCTGGTCCTACCGCGAGCTGCTGGGCAACCTCGTCCGCAAAGAGCTCAAGGTCAAGTACAAGAACTCGGTGCTCGGGTTCCTGTGGTCGCTGGTGCGGCCGCTGTGCCTGCTGCTCATCTACTGGCTGGTGCTGGGCAAGTTCCTGCGCTCGCCCATCCCCAACTTCGCCTTCTACCTCTTCGCCGGGCTGGTGGCGTGGGACCTGTTCGGCTCCACGCTCAACGCCGCCACCACCTCGATCGTCAGCAACGCGGGGCTGATCAAGAAGGTCTACTTCCCCCGGGAGATCCTGCCCCTGGCCACGGTGGGGGCGGGTCTGGTGCACTTCGTTCTGCAGATGGTGGTCGTGTTCGCCGTGCTGGTGGCCTTCGACTACGACTTCTTCGGCGCCAACCTCCTGCTCCTGCCCCTGGCGGTGACGGCGCTGGTCATCTTCCTCACCGCCATGAGCCTGTTCCTGGCCGCCGCCAACGTGTACCTCCGCGACGTCCAGCACCTCATCGAGGTCTTCCTCCTGTTCTGGTTCTGGCTGACGCCCATCGTCTACCCCATCAGCTTCGCCTTCGACGTGTTCGGGGGCAGGACGGTGCTGGGCGTCAAGCTGTCGACCATCTACATGCTCAACCCCATGACGAGCGTGGTGGCCGGGTTCCAGCGGGCGGTCTACAAGCACCCGATCGTCGCCGACGCCGCCGGCAACCCCGTGCGGGTGCTCTACCAGGCGTCGATGGGCACCTACGTGGGGCGGCTCCTGGCCGTGATCGTGGCGTCGAGCGTGCTGGTCTGGATCGCCCAGCGCGTGTTCGCCCGGGCCCAGGGCAACTTCGCCCAGGAGCTATGAGCGGCGGCACACCGATCGTACGGGTGGTGGGGGTCTCCAAGCGGTTCAACCTGCACCACGACAAGTCGCTCAAGGAGCGCCTGGTCAGCCGGGCCGGCCTGCGGGGGGGCAACGGCGGGAAGTCCTCCGACGAGGAGTTCTGGGCCCTGCAGAACGTGGCCTTCGACCTCGACGAGTCCAACACCCTCGGCCTGATCGGCGCCAACGGGTCGGGGAAGTCGACGCTGCTCAAGGTGGTGGCCGGCATCCTCACCCCCACCACCGGCTACGTGGAGCGGCGGGGGCGGATGGCCGCCCTGCTCGAGCTGGGAGCCGGCTTCCACCCCGACCTGACGGGGCGGGAGAACGTGTACATGAACGCCAGCATCCTCGGCCTGTCGCGCCGGCAGACCGACCGCTACTTCGACGCCATCGTCGACTTCTCCGGCATCGAGAAGTTCATCGACAACCAGGTCAAGTTCTACTCGTCGGGCATGTACGTGCGCCTCGCCTTCGCGGTGGCCGTCCACGTCGACCCCGAGCTGCTGCTCATCGACGAGGTGCTGGCGGTGGGGGACGAGCCCTTCCAGCGCAAGTGCATGAAGCGGATCAAGGAGTTCCAGCGCGACGGGCGCACCATCGTGCTGGTCACTCACGGCATCGACGTGGTGCGCCAGCTGTGCGACCGGGTCATCATGCTCGACAAGGGCGAGGTGGTGGTGGACGGCAAGCCCCAGGAGGCCACCCGGGCCTTCCGGGAGCGTTACGCCGCCCAGGTCGACGAGCCCGACGACGTGCGGGGCACCGGCCAGGTGTCGATCGGCGAGATGCGGGTCACCGACGGGGCGGGCCGGCCCAAGCAGCGCTTCGAGTCGGGTGAGCGGCTCGGCTTCGAGATGGTGGTGGAGGCCCACGAGCCCGTCGTCGACCCGGTCATCGGGGTGGCCATCTACAACCACCTCGACAACCTCGTCTACGGCACCAACACGGCCATGCGGGAGGTGCCGCTGGGCACCGTCTCGGGACGGCGGCGGGTGTGCTTCGACTTCGGCCCCATCCCCATGGTGGAGGGCCAGTACTTCATCACCGTGGCCGTCCACTCCCGCGACGAGACGGTGCAGTACGTGTGGCTGGAGCGGCAGGTCTCGTTCAAGGTGTTCAGCCTGTCGGCCGACAGCGGGGTCCTCCACCTCGACCCCACCATCGAGATCGAGCCCGCCTGACCCTGGCCCGGCGGCGCCGGCGGCCAAGCGCCTAGGCTGCTGCGGGCGTGCGCCGGCTCACCTCCCTGGTCTTGCTGGCGGCCGTGCCGTTGTGGGCGGGCTGCGGGGGAGGCGACCCGGCGGAGACGGCCCGCGATGACAAGGTCATCGGCATCGTCCGGGCCGTGCGCTCCACGGAGGGGGAGGTCAACCAGGCCGCCTTCCTCGCCGAGCTGGCGTCGCTGGGCTACACCGAGGGCCGCAACCTCACCGTGCACGGCCGCGACGTAGACGAGGTCCACGCCGAGCCGGCGGCGGCCGAGGCCGTGGTCCGCCGGTGGGCGGCGGGCCGGCTTGACCTGGTGGTCGCCCTGTCGAGCGCCGGCGCCGTGGCCGCGGCCCGGGCCGTGCCGGACCGCCCGGTGGTCTTCCTCTCCAACGACCCGGTGGCGGCCGGCCTGGTGAGGGAGGAGCGCCATCCCGACCGCAACCTCACCGGCGCCACGTTCCGCGTGCCGGCCGACCGCACGCTCGACCTGGCCCGGCGAGCGACGGGCGGGAGGGGGCGCATCGGCTTCCTCTTCCCGTCCGAGGACCGGGCCGCCGCCCCCGTCGTCGAGGCGGCCCGCCGGGCCGCCGAGCACCTGGGCATCGACCTGGCCGTGCGGTCGTTCGCCACCACCGAGGACCTGCCCGAGGCCCTGGCCCAGCTGCGGGCCGACGGCGCGGTGTGCGTGGTGGCGGCCAACGCCCCGGCGACGGCCCGCAACCTCCCGGCGCTGGCGGCGGCGGCGGAGGCGGCCGGGCTCCCGGTGGTGGCCAACACCGCCGCCGACTTCGCCCTCATCGTCCTCCAGCCCGACGCGCCCGAGCTCTACCGCCAGATGGCCCGCCAGGTGGCCCGCCTCCTGGCCGGCGTGGCGCCGGCCGAGGTGCCGGTGGAGGACCCGGCCCGGTTCCGGTTCAGCCTCAACCTGGCCGTCGCCGCCCGCCTCGGCATCGAGGTGCCGGCCGACGTGGTGCAGCTGGCGGACACCGTCATCCGGCCGTAGAGGAGCGGGCCGGCGCCGACCGGCCGGCGGCCGGGTCGGGGAGCAGGACCGGGCGGTGCGCCCCGACCTCCACGACGACGAGGCTGAGGTCGTCGACCCAGCCCGCCGGGTGGCTGCGGCCGGCCTCCTCCATGCAGGCGTCGGCCACCGCGTCGGCGTGGCCGGGGGCGATCGAGGCCAGCAGCTCGCACAGCCCGTCCACCCCCAGCTCGGTGCTCCCGTCCCGGCTCTCCACCAGCCCGTCGGAGTAGGCCACCAGCAGGCTGCCGGGCACCAGCGCGGCCCGGGCCTCGCCCCAGCGGCCCGGCAGCGGGCCGAGGATGGGGCCGGTCGGCTCGAGGCGGGTCGTGACGCCGGTGTGGCAGATCACCATGGGAGGGTGGCCGGCGCTGGCGTAGCGGCACTGGCCCGACGCCCCGTCGACCTCGACGATCACGGCGGTGAGGAACCGGTCCCCGGTGTCGCCCAACTGGTAGGCGAGCCACTCGAGCACCTCGGCCGGGCCCAGGCCGCTGTGGACGGCGGCCATGGTGAGGTGCTTGGTCTTGAGGGCGAACACGGCCGCGTCCTCGCCATGGCCCGACACGTCCACGAGGGCGAGCACCACCCGCTCGCCGTCCTGCCGCACCATGTCGATCCAGTCGCCGGCCACCACGCCCTCGGCCGGGTGGTACCGGGTTGCTACCGACACGGTGGGCGGGAGATCGACGGGGCCGGGCGCCAGCTCGTCGCGGAGGGTGAGCACGATCATGCCCTGGCGGGCGAGGGCCCGGCGGGCCCGGGTGGCGTCGTCGGCGGCCTCCAGCATGGACATGCGCATGGCCTCGATGTCGCGGCCCAGGCCGGCCAGGTCGGGAGGGCCGGGGGAGGGGATGGGCCGGTCCAGGTCGCCGGCCGCCACCGCCCGCACCGCCGTGGCCAGCGCCCGCACCGGGTCGGCGATCCACCGCACCACGAGGTACCAGGCGGCGCCGGCGAAGACCACGGCAAGGGCCAGGCTGGCGACGCCGATCGTCGCGATCCGGTCCTGGAGGGAAGCCAGTCGCCGGGCCTCGGAGGCCAGGGCGCCGCGCACCACGGCCTGGAGGGCGACGACCTCGCGGCGGGCCTGGTCGAACAGCTGCGTGCCCGTGCCGGTGGCGACGAGCAGCGCGGCGTCGGCGTCACGGCCGGCCAGCTTGGCCTCGATCTCGAACTCGGCCCCCAGCTGCCGCCACGCCGCCACCCGGCTGGCGACCCGCTCGACGGCGGCGGCGGCGGGCTCGTCGTGGGCCAGCAGCCGGGCCAGCTCGGCGATGCGGCCGTCGGCCCGGGCCCGGCCCTCGTCGTAGGGGCGCAGGAACGCCGGGTCCCCGGTGATGATGAACCCGCGCTGGCCCGTCTCCTGGTCGACCAGGGCCTGGAGGAGGTCGGTCACCGCCGTGCGGGCGGGGTCGAGACGCTGGGCGATGAGGCGCCCGGACTCGTCCCGGCGGGCGACCAGGTAGCGGTCGAGGGCCAGGTCGGCCAGGAGCAGCAGCATGAACGGCAGGAACAGGAGCTGGACCCGCCGGCGGACGGTCACAGGGGCACGCTAGTTGCACCGGGGCTGAGCCCCTGCCGCCGGCCGTCACCGGGGGCTGCGCCCTCGACCCTCTAAGGTTGCCGTCCCGTGAACGGTGACGGTGTGGACGTCAAGGCCCTGATGGCCGAGGTCGAGGCCGAGGTGGAGCGCAAGCGTGCCGCCGGCCTCTACCCGCCTGACGTCCTGGTCGAGCTGGAGGTGCCGACCACGCCGGGCGGCCGCCGGATCGGCAAGGAGGCCGACAACCAGGCCGTGAACTCGGCCCTGGCCGAGCTGTCGCGGTCGTCCTCCTTCACCGCCCTCGTCACCACCGCCTCGCAGAAGCCGGTGGTGGCCCCGCTGATCACCGGCGCCCGCCGGGTCATCCGGTCCTCGCTGACCTGGTACATGAACGGCATCCTGGCCCAGCTCAGGCGCTTCGCCGACACGTCGGTCCGGGCCGTCGGACTCGTCAACGAGCGGGCCAACCTCCTCGAGCAGCACGTGGCCCAGCTCGAGGACCGGATGGCGTACGCCGAGAAGTGGCGGGAGGGCGTCGAGGGCCAGCGCATCGACGAGCACCTGAAGCGGCTCGACAACGGCCTGCGCGACCTCCGCAACCGGCTCGAGGGCATGGGCCGGGCGCCGGCC
>DATLGZ010000091.1:0-4222 GCA_035540235.1 Acidimicrobiales bacterium
GTGGTGAGGTCGCGGGGTCGCGGCGGGCGGGTGGTGCGAGTGGTGCGGCTCGTGTCGTCGTCGTCGTCGAAGGGGAAGGTGATGGTGGGGGCGGTGATCACCGGCACGGTGGGCACCGTCGGGTCGACGGGCGCCGCGATCGGAGGCACGGTGACGGAAGAGGGGGCCGTCGTGGCGGTGGAGCGCTGGTCGTCGAAGACGAGCGTGGGCTGCTGCGGGAAGACGGGAGGAAGCTCGCCGGGAAGGACGAGCGTACGGGGCGCCCGGGTGGTGAGCACCTCCGGCGGCGTGAACCGCTGCGGCGGCTTGCCCGCCTCGAGGGCCCGCATGTAGGCGCCCCAGATCATGGCCGGGTAGGTGCCGCCGTAGACCGTGACGCCGCCCACGTTGGTCATGGGGCGCTGGAGGGTGCCGGGGGTGCCCATCCACACCGCCGTAGACAGCTGGGGGGTGTAGCCCACGAACCAGGCGTTGAGGTTGTTGTCGGCCGAGCCCGTCTTGCCCGCCACCCCGGCCGTCCAGCCGGGGATCTGGGCGGCGGTGCCCGTGCCCCGGCTCACCACCTGGGTGAGCACCTGGGTGATCGTGCGGGCGTTCTGCACCGAGATGGCCCGCTCCGCCTTGGGCTCGGCCTTGAGGATGACCTTGCCGTTGCGGTCCTCCACCCGCTCCACCACATAGGGGGGGCGCCGCTCGCCGTCGGCGGCCAGGGTGGCGTAGGCCGACGCCATCGACAGCGGCGTGGTGTCCAGCGCCCCCAGGGTGATCGAGAGGAGCGGCGGCAGGGGCTCCATGACCCCCAGCCGCTTGGCCACGTCGGCCACCCGCTGGGGCCCGACGAGCTTCACCAGCCGGGCGTAGGCGCAGTTCACGGAGCTGACGGTGGCGTCGGTGAGCGTCATGGACCCGCCGAGGGAGCCCTCGACGTTGCGCGGCTCCCAGATGCCCTCCACCGAGTCGGGATCGGGGATGCGGCACGGGTAGGCGCCGCTGATCACGTCGTTGGGCAGGTAGCCGGCCTCGAGGGCGGCGGCCAGGGTGAACGTCTTGAACGACGAGCCGGTCTGGCGGCCCTGGCCGTCGGTGACGAGGTTGAACTTGCTGCGCTCGAAGCCGGCCCCGCCCACCAGCGCCCGCACCGCCCCCGTGGCGGGCTCGACGGAGACCAGGGCGGCCCCGAACTGGCCCCCGGTGTCGGGGACTATGCGGGCCACCTGCTCCTCGGCGATGCGCTGGGCGTTGGGGTCGAGGGTGGTGTGGATCTTGAGCCCTCCCTTGAAGAGGGCCTGGACGCGGTCCTGCTGGGTGGCGCCCAGGCGCTCGTCGGCCAGCAGGGTCTGCTTGGCGTACTCCACGAAGTAGTCGCTGCCCTGGGCCGGCCTCTCGGGCGGCGGTTCGGGCAGCGGCTCCCCCTTCAGCTCCTCGACCTGGTCGGCGGGGACGTGGCCGAGGGCGGCCATGCGCTCGATGACCACGTCCCGCCGGCCGATGGCCTCCTCCGGGTAGACCCACGGGTCACCCCCCACCGGGTTGCGGATCAGGCTCGCCAGCAGGATCCCCTGGCCCAGGGAGAGGTCGGCGGCCGGCGCCTGGAAGTAGAGCTGGGCCGCCGCCTCGATGCCGTACTGGCCGTTGCCGAAGTAGACGGTGTTGAGGTAGCGCTCGAGGATCTCGTGCTTGGACATCTGGTTCTCCAGGCGGATGGCCAGCGCCGCCTCCTGGATCTTGCGGCCCACGTGCTGCTCAGGGGTGAGCAGGGCCGTCTTGACCAGCTGCTGGGTGATGGTGGACCCGCCCTGGGAGATGCCGCCCGACTCCACGTTCTCCACCAGGGCCCGCACCATGGCCCGCAGGTCGAGGGGGCCGTGGTCGAAGAAGCGCTCGTCCTCGGCGTCGAGCACCGCCCGCACCACGTGCTCGGGCACCTGGTCGAGGGGGATGGGCACCCGGTTCTCCTCGGCCACGAAGAGGTCGAGCTCCGAGCCGTCGGCCGCGTACACGATCGAGGGCACGGCCAGCGGGCGCAGGTCGACCTCCTGGTCGGGGCCGGCCGAGCCCGCGGTGAGGAAAGCGCGGATCTGGGGAGCGAGGAGGACGACTGCGAAGGCCAGCCCCAGCCCAGCCACGAGGACGGCACAGCACAACCGTGCGAGGGTACGCATGGGTGCTGCGAGGTTAGCCCGAGCGGCTCCCGGAGCTGGGGGAGGCAGGGAAGTTGTACTCCGAGCCCACGAGGGACGGGGCGTTGCGCCCCTCCGCTCGCCGGGCGGCGTTGCTGGCCGCTACCGCCTCCCGCGACGGGATGGGCGCCTGCAGGTGGTTGGAGCCGCGGGTGAACGGCGCCGGCTCGGGGAAGCCGACGGCGGGCTGGCCGGCCAGTGCCTCGCGCATGAACGCCCCGAAGATCATGGCCGGGTAGGTGCCGCCGTAGACCCGGGGGAAGATCCCCACGTTGTACATCGAGACCCGGCCCTGAGGGGCCCCCATCCACACCGCGGTGGCCAGCTGGTGCGTGTAGCCGACGAACCAGGCGTCGGCGTTGTCGTCGGCGGAGCCGGTCTTGCCCGCCACCTGCCGCCCCGGTAGGGCGGCGGCGGTGCCGGTGCCGGCCTGGACGCCCTGGGTCATCACCGCAGTGGCCATGCGGGCGTGCTGGGCCGACACCGCCCGCACCGGCTGGGGGGTGTGCTCCCACAGGAGGGTGCCTTCCCGGCCGAACACCTTCTGCACGAAGTAGGGGTCGTTGCGCATGCCGTCGGCCGCCAGGGTGGCGTAGGCGGTGGCCATCTGGAGGGGGGTCACGGGCTCGCTGCCCAGCGTTATCGACAGGTGGGGCTGGATGGGGTTGGTGACACCGAGGCGGCGGGCCACGTCGACCACCTTGTCGGGCCCGACGATCTTGATGAGCCGGGCGTAGGCGCAGTTGACCGAGCTGACGGTGGCCTGGGCCAGCGTGAGGGTGCCCGCCGCCTGCCCCTCCACGTTGCTGGGCGACCAGATGGGATCGACGGCCAGGGGGTTCTCGATGTGGCACGGGGCCGACCCGTCGATGGTGTCGATGGGCAGCATGCCCGCCTCCAGGGCGGCCATGAGCGTGAACATCTTGGCCGACGAACCGGTCTGGCGGCCGTCGCCGTCGGTCACCAGGTTGAACTTGACGGCGTCGAAGTTGTCGCCGCCCACCAGGGCCCGCACCGCCCCCGTGCCCGGCTCCACCGACACCAGGGCGGCGGCGAAACCCCGGGGGTCCTCGGGGACGAGCCGCTCGACCGCGTCCTGGGCGAGCCGCTGGGCCCGGGGGTCGAGGGTGGTGTGGATGTGGAGGCCGCCCTTGAACACGGCGTGGTAGCGGTCCTGGTCGGTCTCGCCCAGCCAGGGCGCGGCCAGCAGCTCCTGCTTCACCTTCTCGGCGAAGTAGTCGCTGCCCCGGGGCTCGGGCGTGGGCGGCGGGGTGGGGAGCGCCTCGGACTTGATCCACCCCAGCTCCTCCTCGGTGATGTGGTTGAGGAACCGCATGCGGTCGGCCACCGCGATGCGGCGGTCGCGGGCGGCGTCGGGGTAGGCGAAGGGGTCGGACCCGCCCGGGTAGCGGATCAGGCCGGCGAGCAGCACGCCCTGAGGGAGGGTCAGCTCGTCGGCGTCGATGCCGTAGTAGGTCTGGGCGGCGGCCTGTATGCCGTAGGCCCCGTTGCCGAAGTAGACCTGGTTGAGGTAGCGCTGGAGGATCTCCTGCTTGGAGAACTGCTCCTCGAGCTGCACGGCGAGCACGGCTTCCTTGAGCTTGCGGTTGACGTCCTTCTCGGGGGTCAGCAGCTCGATCTTGACGAGCTGCTGGGTGATGGTGGAGCCGCCCTCGGTCACGCCGCCGGCGTCCACGTTGTTGACCAAAGCCCGCAGCAGAGCCCGGGCGTCGAGGGCCCCGTGCTCGAAGAACCGCTCGTCCTCAGCGTCGAGCACGGCTCTCACCACGTGGGCGGGGACCCGCTCGAAGGGGATGGAGACCCTGTCCTCCTCGGCGTGCAGCTCGGCCAGGACGGAGCCGTCCTTGGCGTAGACAACCGAGCGCTGGGCGAGGGGGCTGAAGGTGAGGGGCCGGGGCGGGCCGGCGGTGGCGGCGTTGCGGCCGACGTCGCTGGCGGTGCGGCTGGCGACGAGGACGCCGCTCGCCACCACCGCGCCGATCAGGGCCACCACAAGGGCCCAGCGCAGCACCATCCAGGTG
>DATLGZ010000092.1:0-5844 GCA_035540235.1 Acidimicrobiales bacterium
GGGTGCAGAGCGTCCATGGGATCGACGCCAGCGTCGACCGCGAGTCGGTCACGGCCGCCGACGTGGAGGCCAACGAGGTGCGCTGCCCCGACGCGGCAGCGGCCGAGAAGATGACGGCCGCCATCGCCGACGCCCGCCGCAAGGGCGACTCGCTGGGCGGGGTCGTGGCGTGCACGGCCCGCAACGTCCCGCCCGGGCTGGGCGAGCCGGTGTTCGACAAGCTCGACGCCGACCTGGCCCGGGCCATGCTGTCGATCCCGGCGGCCAAGGGCTTCGCCGTAGGCAGCGGCTTCGAAGGCACCCGGCTGACCGGCATCGAGCACAACGACCCGTTCGTGCCCGACGGCAGGGGCGGCGTCACCACCGCCGCCAACCGTTCGGGAGGCGTGCAGGGCGGGATCACCAACGGGCGCCCGGTCACCTTCGACGTCGCCTTCAAGCCCACCGCCACCATCTCCCAGGCCCAGGCGACGGTCGACCGCAGCGGCAACCCGGTCGAGCTCAAGGCCTCGGGCCGCCACGATCCCTGCGTGCTGCCCCGGGCCGTGCCCATCGTCGAGGCCATGGCCTGCCTGGTGCTCGCCGACCACTGGCTGCGCCAGCAGGCGGTCGACGTGCTACCGCCCGTCGAGGGCTGACCGGGGTCGGCTCCCCGGCCCGGCTCTACTCTCTGCGGCCATGCGAGGGATCGCGCCGCGCGGCATGGGCGGCATGGGAGGCGGGTGGCACGAGCACCACCACCTGTGGAACCGCGACCCCGAGTTCGTCGCCGGCGCCCGCCTCGACCGCCTCGTGCTGCGGCGGGTGTGGGCCTTCGCCCGCCCCTACCGGTTCATGCTGGCCGGCTACGTCGCCACCATCCTGGTGTCGGCCGTCATCACCATCCTGCCGCCGCTGGTGTTCCGGGCCATCATCGACCACCACGCCATCCCCCGCCGCGACCTGGGCGGCCTCAACCGGCTGGCCCTGCTGGCCGTCGGCCTGGCCGTGGCCGACCTGGTGCTCACCCTGTTCCAGCGGTGGTGGACGGCCCGCATCGGCGAGGGGCTGATCTTCGACCTCCGCTCCGCTCTCTACGAGCACGTCAACCGCATGCCGCTGGCTTTCTTCACCCGCACCCAGACGGGCTCGCTGCTCAGCCGGCTGAACAGCGACGTGCAAGGGGCGCAGCGGGCGTTCACCAGCACGCTGGGCAGCATCGTGCAGAACGTGCTGACGCTGGTGGTCACGCTGATCGTCATGCTGCGGCTGGAGTGGCGGCTCACGTTGCTCACGCTCGTCGTCGTGCCCCTGTTCGTGGTGCCGGCCAAGCGGGTGGGCCGCACCCTGCAGCGGCTCACCAAGGAGTCGTTCAACCTGTCGGCGGCCATGAACACGAGCATGACCGAGCGCTTCAACGTGTCGGGCGCCCTGCTGGTGAAGCTGTTCGGGCACCCCCAGCGGGAGGCGGCCGAGTTCGCCGAGAAGGCGGGCCGGGTCCGCGACATCGGCATCCGCACCGCCCTCCTCGGGCGGGTCTTCTTCGCCGCTCTCGGCATGCTGGCCGCGGTGGGCACCGTGCTCGTCTACTGGCTCGGCACCCGCCTCGTCATCGAGGGGGCGCTGAGCGTCGGAACCCTGACCGCCCTGGCCCTCTACGTCGCCCGCCTGTACGGGCCCATGACCCAGCTCACCAACGCCCAGGTCGACGTGATGACGGCCTTCGTGTCCTTCGAGCGGGTGTTCGAGGTGCTCGACGCTCGGCCCGCCATCGAGGACTCCCCGGGCGCCTACGACCTCGTCGACCCCGCCGGCCGCATCGAGCTCGACAACGTGTGGTTCCGCTACCCCGCGCCCTCCACGGTCTCCATCGCCTCGCTGGAGGCGGATGTGACCGCCCCGCTATCAGAGGAGCCGTCGGGCCTCATCCTGCGGGGCGTGTCGTTCGTGGCCGAGCCGGGCCGTATGGTGGCGCTCGTCGGGCCGACCGGGGCGGGGAAGACCACGCTGTGCAACCTGGTGCCCCGCCTCTACGACGTGACGTCGGGCACGGTGAAGGTCGACGGCCACGACGTGCGGGACCTCACCCAGCTCAGCTTGGCGGCGGCGGTCGGCATGGTCACCCAGGACCCCCACCTCTTCCACGACACCATTTTGGCCAACCTCCGCTACGCCCGCCCCGGCGCCACCGACGAGGAGGTGGAGGAAGCCTGCCGGGCGGCCCGCATCCACGACCTCATCGCCGGCCTACCCGAGGGCTACGAGACCGTGGTGGGCGAGCGGGGCTACCGGCTCTCGGGCGGCGAGAAGCAGCGGTTGGCCCTGGCCCGCGTCCTGCTCAAAGGGCCCGCCATCGTGATCCTCGACGAGGCGACGGCCCACCTCGACTCCGAGACCGAGCTGCTGGTGCAGCAGGCCCTGGCCGAGGCGCTGCAGGGACGCACGTCGCTCGTCATCGCCCACCGCCTCTCCACCATCCAGGCCGCCGATCTCATCCTCGTGATGGACGAGGGCCGCATCGTCGAGCGGGGGACGCACCAGCAGCTGCTCGACCAGAACGGCCTCTACCGCGAGCTCTACGTCACTCAGTACGCCCGTCCGACGGCTCAGTCCGCCGGCCCATGACCGGCTGCAGCCGGCGGACGCGGCCACGGCGGCGGTCGCGGTCGGTGCCGTCGCCGCGGTCCGTGTCGTCGGTGCGGTCGGTGCGGCCCGTGTCGTCGATGGCGGCCGTGCGGTCGGTGCGGGCCGTCTGGGTCGGGCCGGTCGCCGGGACGGCGCCGTCGCCGCCGGCTTCGCCTCGATGGGCCCGGTCCCAGTCACGGTCGTCCGGAACGACTTCGCGGGTGGCGGCGTCGCGGTCGACGCGGCGGGTGCGGGCCGGGGTCACGGCCCGGACCCGCTCGAACGCCCCGGTGCGGCGCTCCTCGGCGTCGACCGCCCGCCGCTCGGCCTCGGCCGCCCGCCGCTCGGCGTCCCGCACGGCCTGGGCTTCGGCGCCGACGCGGGGGTCGAGGGCCCGGGTGAGGAGGCGGGCGTGCCAGCGCTCGCCCCGAGAGCCGCCGAGAAGGCTGCCGACGATCATGGCGGCCAGCGAGACCAGGCCGGCCACCGTGGCCACGTCGCCCCACTCCGCCGCGGTGGTCGGCACCCCGAGGTCGCGCAGGCCGGCGACGGCAGCCTCGGCCGCGCCCAGCTGGCGGGCCACACCCGCCACCACCGCGGCCAGCACGACCCCCAGCACGAAGACGGCGCCGCCGTGGACCAGCCCGGAGCGGCGAGCCATACGGCCGGCCACGTAGCCGCCGAACAGGTAGGCGGCGAACAGGAGGCCGGCCACCACCACCCCGCCGGCGATGCCGAGGTCGCGCCACTGCGACGACACGTCGACGTCGGCCCCCACCGCGTCGAGCACGCCGATCGTCAGGCCCGCCAACAGTGCGAACGCGCCGTAGGCGCACAGCACGCCCGCCGCCACGCTCAGCAACGACAGCCGCTTGAAGCCGGCGTCGGCCACCAGTGCATTCCGGTCCCGCCCCGTCTCGATCTCCGCTCGTGTCGCCATCGTCCCTCCTGGTCAACGAACGCCCTTCTGACGAAGGTGTGCCCAGGAGACGCCGTTGGCATGCCCGCCCGCCCGGCCGGCCGGGCGCTGCATGCCGTCTACTCGGTCGGCGGGCCGTCCACCCCGTCGATGCCCTCGCCCGCCTCGGAGGCGTCGCTGTCCATCAGCTCCTGCTCGAGCCCCTCCCGCTCGAGGACCTCCTCCTGCTGCTGCTGCTTGGTCTCGGCGGCCTCCGCGGCCGGGTCGTCGGGCACCATGGGGCCACTCCTTTGCGGGGCGGGCGGATGTGAGCTGAGGACCGACCCTGCCGTACCATCGCCCGGGATGCAAGCGCCCCGCATCACACCCGCCGGCTACCGCCGGCTGACCTTCGCCGCCGCCGCCCTCCTGGCGTTCATCATCGTGACCGGCGGCGCCGTGCGGGTGACCGGCTCGGGCCTGGGCTGCCCCGACTGGCCCACGTGCGACAACAGCCGGGTGGTGGCGCCCCTCGAGTTCCACGCCATGGTGGAGTTCGTCAACCGCACGATCACGGGCCTCGTGTCCCTGGCCGTGATGCTCGCCGTGCTCGGCGCCCTGCTGCGCACCCCCCGCCGCCGCGACCTCACGTGGCTGTCGCTGGGACTCGTGGCCGGCGTGCTGGCCCAGATCGTCCTGGGCGGGCTGACGGTGCTGCTCGAGCTCAAGCCCCAGATCGTGATGGCCCACTTCCTCGTGTCGCTGGTGCTGCTGGCCAACGCCGTCGTCCTTCACTACCGGGCCGGCTGGCCCGACGATGGGCCGGTGCGGCGGGTGGTGCCGGCCGAGCTGGTCGGCATGGGCCGCCTCGTCCTGGTGGCGGCCGGACTCGCCATCTTCCTCGGCACGGTCGTCACCGGATCGGGGCCCCACGGGGGCGACCCCGACGTCGAGCGGCTCCACTTCGACCTGCCCGACGTGGCCCGGGCCCACGGCATCAGCGTCGTCATCTTCCTGACCGTGACCCTCGTCACGCTGTGGCGGCTGCGGAAGGCGGGCGCACCACCTGCCCTCCTGCGGGCCGGCGAGGTGCTGCTGGCCGTCTCGGTGGCGCAGGCCGCCGTGGGCTGGGCCCAGTACTTCACAGGCGTGCCCGTGGTGCTCGTCGCCATCCACATCACCGGGGCGGCGGCGGTGTGGGGTGCGGGCGTGCGGTTCCTGGCCGGCTTCAAGGTCCGGGTGGCGGCGGGGACTCGGCCGGCGGCGGCCATCCCGGCCGACCCGGAGGTGCCGGCGGCGAGCGAGGGGCTGAGCCGGGCGTAGCCTGGAAGGCCGTGGCGACCGCCCCCACCGAGGTCCGAGAGCCCGACGTCGGCGAGGAGGTCGGCGAAGACCGGCCTTGGATCGTCATCGTCTGGAACGACCCCGTCAACCTCATGTCCTACGTCACGTTCGTGTTCCAGAAGCTGTTCGGCTACAGCCTGGAGAAGGCCACCAAGCTCATGCTCGACGTGCACCACAAGGGCAAGGCGGTTGTCTCCAGCGGCCCCCGCGAGAAGGCCGAGCTGGACGTCTTCCGCCTGCACGAGCACGGGCTGTGGGCCACCATGGAGCACGACGAGTGACGCCTTTCGGACCGCTGGGAAGGCGGGTGCGGCGCTCGCGCCGCGGCGGCGTGGAGCTGCGCCTCCCCGAGCCGGAGCGGGAGTTCCTGCGCTCGCTGGCGCCGGAGATGCGCGAGCTGCTGAGCACGCCCGACGACCCGGCCGTGGGCCGGCTGTTCCCCCCGGCCTACCCCGACGACGAGGAGCGCCAGGCCGCCTACCGCCTGCTGGCCGGCAGCGAGCTGATGGAGTCGCACCTCGCCGCCCTGGAGGCGCTGGAGGCGGCGGCTGGCGCCGACCGGCTCGACGACGGCCAGGCCCACGCCTGGCTGCGGGCTCTCAACGAGGTGCGCCTGGTGCTCGGCACCCGCCTCGACGTCACCGAGGAGGGCACCGAGCGGCCCACGAGCCGAGACGACCCCCGCCTGCCCGCCTTCGCCGCCTACGACTACCTCAGTGCCCTCCAAGGTGAGCTGATCGACGCCCTGTCGGGCTGATCACCCGGCGGGGAGGGGGGCGTACACGGCGCCCACCGTCCCGGGGCCGGTGTGGGCTCCCACGCTGGGCCCTACCCGGTAGCGCACCACCTCGCTCACCTCGGCGCCGCCCAGGCGCGCCTCGAGGGCGTCGCCGAGGTGAGCGGCGGCGGCGTCGGCGACCCCGACGCCCACCCGCAGCCGTTCCGCCCCCTGCCGCCAGGCTCGCACGTGGGCGGCCATCACGCCGGCCACGTGCGAG
>DATLGZ010000093.1:0-3546 GCA_035540235.1 Acidimicrobiales bacterium
GTCGGTGGTGACCCTCAAGATGCTCGACTACATGGAGACGGGCGCCCTGGTCGCCGCCCCCACCTCGTCGCTGCCCGAGGCCATCGGCGGCGTGCGCAACTGGGACTACCGCTACGCGTGGGTGCGCGACGCCGCCTTCTCCGTCTACGCCTTCCGCCGGGTGGGGCTGGAGGCCGAGGCCGCCGGGTTCCTCAGCTGGGTGCTGGAGGCGATAGGCCGCGACGGCCACCCCCGCGTGCTGTACACGCTCCACGCCGACCAGCCGCCGCCGGAGCGGGAGGACCCCGACCTGGAGGGGTACCGGCGGTCGGCGCCCGTCCGCTGGGGCAACGCCGCCGCCGATCAGCGCCAGCACGACGCCTACGGCGAGATCCTCGACTGTGCCTACCAGTGGGCGGCCTCCCAGTGGGCGGCCTCCCAGTGGTCGGGCGCCGGCGGCCGCATCGACGGCCCCCTGTGGGCCCGGCTGCGGGCCCTGGTGGAGGCGGCCCGCGACCACTGGGACGAGCCCGACCACGGCATCTGGGAGGTGCGCAGCCCCACCCGCCCCTTCACCTACTCGGCCGCCATGTGCCAGGTCGCCCTCGACCGGGGGGCGCGGCTGGCCGACCGCCTCGGCCTCCCCGGCGACGCCGCCGGGTGGCGGGCCGAGGCCGACCGGGCCCGGGCCGCCATCCTCGAGCAGGCGTGGGACCCCCGCCGCCGCACCCTGACCGAGCACCTGGGCCCAGGCGGGCTCGACGCCAGCCTCCTGGCCCTGCCCCTCCGGCGGGTGGTGGACGCCAACCACCCCCGCATGAAGGCCACCGTCGAGGCCATCACCCGCCACCTGGGGGCGGGTGGGGGCCTGGTCTACCGCTACCTCCCCGACGAGTCCGACGACGGCCTGCCCGGCCACGAGGGCGCCTTCCTGCTCTGCAGCTTCTGGCTGGTCGACAACCTGGCCGCCCAGGGGCGGCTCGACGAGGCCATGGACCTCTACGACTCGCTGTGCCGGCGGGCGGGCGGCCTGGGGCTGCTGCCCGAGGAGATCGACCCGGCCACCGGCGCCTTCCTCGGCAACTTCCCCCAGGCCTTCAGCCACGTGGGCGTGGTATCCAGCGGCATGAACCTCGCCCGCCTCACGGCGCCCCGGTGACGGCCCGCCGCCTGGTGGTGCTGGGGGCCACCGGCGACCTGACCGGGCGCTACCTCCTGGCCGCCCTGGCCGAGCTGGACAGCACCGGCCTGGCGCCGCCCGGCCTGCCCGTGGTGGGGGTGGCCCGCGACCCGTGGGACACGGCCCGCTTCCGCACCCACGCCGCCGAGCGCCTGGCCCGCCATGCCGCCCACCTCCCCCCGGCCGCCCGGGACAGGCTGGTGGGGCGGCTGCGCTACGTGGCCGGCGACGTGACCGACCCCGCCGTGGTGGCCGCCGCCGTCGGCCCCGACGCTGACGCCACCGTCGCCTACCTGGCCCTGCCGCCGGCCGTGTTCGCCCCCGCCGTCGAGGCGCTGGCCGCCGCCGGTCTGTCCGGGGCCAGCCGGGTCGTGGCCGAGAAGCCCTTCGGCACCGACCGGGCCTCGGCCGCCGCCCTCAACTGCCTGCTCCACCGCCACTTCCCCGAGCGGGCCGTCTTCCGGATGGACCACTTCCTCGGCAAGCAGACGGTGCAGAACATCCTGGGGGCCCGCTTCGGCAACCGGGTGTTCGAGCCGGCCTGGAACCGCGACCACGTCGAGGGCGTGGACATCGTGTGGCACGAGACGGTGGCGCTCGAAGGGCGGGCCGCCTACTACGACCACGCCGGCGCCCTGCGGGACATGGTGCAGAACCACCTCCTCCAGCTGCTGTGCCTCATCGCCATGGAGCGGCCCGCGTCCCTCGACGAGCGCGAGCTGCGGGACCGCAAGGTCGAGCTGTTGGGGTCGGTGCGGGCCCTGTCGCCCGACGAGGTGGCCAACCTCACCCGCCGGGGCCGCTACGGCGCGGGCACCGTCGAGGGCCGCCACCTCCCCGACTACGTGGACGAGGCGGGCGTCGACGCCGCCCGCCAGACCGAGACGATGGCCGATGTCACCCTGTTCGTCGACAACCCCCGCTGGCAGGGCGTGCCCTTCCGGCTGGTGACGGCCAAGGCCATGGCCGCCGACCGCCGCGAGATCGTCGTGCGGTTCCGCCCCGTCGCCGAGCCGGTGTTCGGGGTGGAGAGCGGGCCGCCCTGCAACCGGCTGGTGCTGGAGATGGCGCCCGACCGCATGGTGCTCGACCTCGCCCTCAACGGCCGGGGCGACCCGTTCCGCCTGGAGCCGGCCTCGCTGGAGCTGATGCTGTCCCCCCAGGACTGCTCGGCCTACGCCCGCCTGCTGGCCCTGGCGCTGGAGGGCGACCCCGCCCTCTCCATCCGGGGCGACGAGGCCGAGGAGTGCTGGCGGATCGTCGAGCCCATCCTCGCCGAGTGGAGCCGGGGCCGGCCCCCCCTGGACACCTACCCCGCCGGCAGCGGCGACGTCTAGGCGGCTGGCGTCTCTCGCGTTCGGCGCTTTGCGCCGAGCGGCCGACCTGCACCTAACCAGCACCTTTGCAGCACTGGATCGCCTCCAACAGGGCGGTCGGCCGCTGCAGGAGGGTTTAGACACCAGCCACCTAGGCGGCTGGGCGGCGGAGGTGGCGGCCTGGCTCAGCGGCGGCGCACGCGGTCGGCGAGCGAGCCGGCCACGAAGCCGAGGGCGCCGGCGGCCAGTAGGGCCCAGGCCAGGCGAGTCCTGACGTGGAAGCCGAAGATCTGCACCTCGACGGTCGAGAAGTTCTGGGCGATGAAGGCCACCAGCACCAGCACCAGCACCGCCAATGCCACCAGCCGCCCGGTCCTGGTCCGGTCCTCGCTCTCGCTCCCCCGTGGCATACCCGTCCCCCTTCCGCCCGCTGGCCGCGACACCCCATCATGGCCGGGGGGCGGGCCGCCGGGCGGAAATCTTCCGACCGTGGGGGCGCCCGCGGGCGTATCCTGCCCCCGGTGCCCCTATTCCGCCGGCGGGACGGGCGAGCGGAGCCGGAAGCAGCCCCTGTTCCCGGCCCGATGGGCCGCGACGATGTCCTCGCCGCCGGGGGCGTCCCATGACGGCCAGGCCGTGCCCCGGGGCAGGTCGGGGGCGCCGCCCAGCTTGGTGTGGCCCACGTCCATGCCCGCGTCGGGCTCCTTGCGGGTGGCGAAGCGCACCGCCGGCAGCAGCGATCCGGCCAGGTGAGGGGCGGCGGCGAGGACATCGTCGCGGTCCATCGGGCCGGGAACAGGGGCTGCTTCCGGCTCCGCTCGCCCGTCCCGCCGGCGAAATAGGGGCACCGGGGGCAGGATACGCCCGCGGGCGCCCCCGCGGTCGGAAGATTTCCGCCCGGCGGCCCGCCCCCCGGCCATGATGGGGTGTCGCGGCCGACGGGCGGAAGGGGGACGGGTATGCCACGGGGGAGCGAGAGCGAGGACCGGACCAGGACCGGGCGGCTGGTGGCATTGGCGGTGCTGGTGCTGGTGCTGGTGGCCTTCATCGCCCAGAACTTCTCGACCGTCG
>DATLGZ010000094.1:0-4134 GCA_035540235.1 Acidimicrobiales bacterium
GCGCCTGGGCGTGCCGCCCCGGCCGCCCCATGCCCTGACCCCCCACGCCGACCGCACCGCCCGGGCCGTGGCCGATCTGGACCACCAGGTCCGCCAGCTGATGGCCAGCGACAGGCTGGTGAACTGCATCCTGCTGCGCGGCTTCGACACCCACCGGGAGCTGCCGCCCATGCAGGTCCGCTACGGCCTCAACCCGGCCGCCATCGCCGTCTACCCCATGTACCGCGGCATCGCCAGCCTGGTGGGCATGGAGGTCCTGCCCAAGGCGGCCAACCTCGACGACCAGGTCACGATCCTCCGCAACCACTGGGAGCAGTTCGACTACTTCTTCGTCCACCACAAGGCGGCCGACTCGGCCGGCGAGGACGGCAACTTCGAGGCCAAGATGGCGGCCATAGAGGCGCTCGACGCCATTCTCCCCGCCATCGTCGAGCAGCAGCCCGACGTGCTGGTCGTGACCGGCGACCACTCCACGCCCAGCCAGATGGCGGCCCACTCCTGGCACCCGGTCCCCGCCCTGCTGTGGGGCGCACGGGTGGGTCGCGACGACGCCACCCGCTTCGGCGAGCGCTGGTGCCGCACCGGCGGCCTGGGCCGCCGCCCCACCAGGGAGCTCATGCCCATCATGCTGGCGTCCGCCGGCCGGCTGTCCAAGTACGGGGCCTGACCGCCCCCCCGGCGGTCTCGGGTCGCGACCGGCCCGTCGGCGGCGGGGCCGCTCAGCTCAGCGGTAGGCCCGGGCCTGGAGGCCGTAGAGCTCGGCGTAGACGCCGCCCGCCGCCAACAGCTGCTCGTGGGTGCCGACCTCGGCCACCCGGCCGCCCTCGAAAACGACGATGAGGTCGGCCATGCGCACGGTGGAGAAGCGGTGCGACACGAGGAGGGTGATGGCGCCCGAGCGGCGGGCGGCATCGGAGGCGGCGCCCGCGTAGCGCCGGAAGAGGGCGTCCTCGGTGGCGGGGTCGAGGCTGGCGGTGGGCTCGTCGAGCAGGAGCAGCAGCGGCGCCTCCCGCATCATGGCCCGGCCCAGGGCCAGCTTCTGCCACTGGCCGGCCGACGGCTCGACGCCCCCGTCGAAGCTGCGGCCGAGCTGGGTGGCGAGCCCGCCGGGGAGCGCCGACGGCAGCTCGGCGGCCGAGGCCCGGCCCAGGGCGGCGGCCACCGCCGGGTCGGAGCCGAGGTCGGGCAGGTGGCCCACCCCCACCACCTCCCGGGCCAGCAGCTCCAGGCGGGCGAAGTCCTGGAAGCAGCCGGATAGGCGCCGCCGCCACTCGGCCACGTCGAGGTCGCGCAGGTCGGTCCCGTCGACGGTGACCCGCCCCTCGCTGGGGTCGTAGAAGCGGCACAGGAGCTTGACCAGCGTCGACTTGCCGGCGCCGTTGTCGCCCACCACCGCCACCGTCGAGCCGGCGGGGAGGAACAGGTCGACGTGGCGGAGCGCGTCGTCGCCGGTGGCCGGGTAGCGGAACGACACGTCCTCCAGGCCGATGCCCTCGACCAGGCGGTCGGGGACCGCCGCCGGCGAGGGGGGCGCGGCCCGGCCGGCGGCGTCGGCGGCCAGGTCCTCCAGCCACAGCAGGCGGCGGCCCAGCTTGAGGTTGTCGAGCAGCCAGGTGGCGGAGTGGGCCAGCCCGCCCACACCCCAGTTGACGCCGCCCGCCAGGGTGAGGGCGAGCACGACGTCGCCGGCGGTGGCCCGTCCCGCTGCCGCCTCCCGGGCCACCAGCAGCAGGGCGGCGGCCAGGCCGGCCCCGAAGGCGAGCCAGCCCGCCACCGTGAGCACGGCGGTGCGGCCCTCGATGCGCTCCTCGATGGCGTCGCCGGCGGCCCGGGCCTCGTCCCAGCGGCGGCGGACCTCGTCGCCCGCCCCGTACAGGCGCAGCTCCTTGGCCGCGTCGCGGGTGGTGGCGATCTCGAACATGCGGGCCCGGAAGCGGTGGCTGGCCGCCAGCTCGTCCTCGACGGCGTGGCGCATGCGGGCCGCCTTGACGTTGGCCAGGAGGGTGGGCACGCCCGCCACCGGCAGCAGGAGGAGCAGGGCGTGGATGCGGCCCAGGAGGGCGACCACGAGAACGAGGCGGACGACGGTGGTGAGGTTGGCGAGCATGGCGTCGTGCACCGACGCCAGCCGCTGGTGGTTGCGGCGGAGCACCTCCAGCTGGTCGAGGTAGTCGGGGCGCTCGTGGTGCTCGACGTGGTGGATGCCGAGCGACAGCCGGGCCAGGTGGGTGTCGAGCTGGAGGGTCGACCGCTCCCGCAGGGCCATGCCGAGGGTCACGGTGGCCCAGTGGCCGAGCAGCGACCCGGTCAGGGTGGCGGCGAGCAGGGCGCAGGCCAGCCGGACGCCGCCCTCGTCCCCGGCCGTCACCCCGTCGACCAGGAGCTTGAGCACCACCGCCCCCAGGGCGTCGCAGGTGGCGGCCCCCACGTTGACCAGGGTGCTGGCCACGGTGCGGACGGGGTTGGCCCGGTAGACCTGGCGGGCGAGGGACCGGCTGGCGCGCCACAAGTCGCTCACGACGCCTCCACCCCGGCCTGCGCCGGAGCCTCCGCGGCCCCGAAGCGGGCGGCCTGGAGGCTGAACATGGCCGCGTAGCGGCCGCCGAGCGCCAGCAGCTCCTCGTGCGGGCCCGCCTCGACGATGCGGCCGCCGTCGAGCACGACGATCCGCTCCGCCCGCCGCACGGTGGAGAAGCGGTGGGAGATGACGACGGTGGTGCAGCCGGCGGTGACGTCGAAGAAGCTGTCGAAGAACTCGGCCTCGGCTCGGGCGTCGAGGTGGGCGGTGGGCTCGTCGAGCACGAGCAGGCTGTGGCCCGCGCCGCGCTGGTCGGCGGCGTAGAGGGCGCGGGCCAGGGCGATCCGCTGCCACTCGCCGCCCGACAGCTCGACGCCTCCCTCGAACTCCCGGCTGAGCCACGTGCCCCAGCCGGCCGGCAGCGACTCGATCAGCTGGAGGGCGCCGGCCCGGCGGGCGGCCCGGCGCAGGGCGTCGGGGTCGACGGGCGAGCCCAGGGCCACGTTGTCGGCTGCGGTCAGTGGGTAGCGGACGAAGTCCTGGAACACGGCCGACACGCGCCGCTGCCACGACGCCGGCTCGACCTCGCGCAGGTCGACCCCGCCGACCAGGATGCGGCCGGCGGTGGGGTCGTAGAGGCGGGCCAGGAGCTTGACCAGCGTGGTCTTGCCTGCCCCGTTCGCCCCCACCACGGCCAGGCTGGCCCCGGCCGGGACCACGAGGTCGAGGTGGTCGAGCACCGGCCCGCCGCCGGCGTAGGCGAACGACACGTCCTCGAAGCGGATCTCGCCGGCGGGCACGCCGGCGGCGGGCAGGGCGCCGGGCAGGAGGAGGCGGGGATCGGTTCTCACCGCCTCCTCCAGCTCGCCCGTCTTGCCCAGGATGGTGGCGCCCTCCTCCAGGTCGACGCTGCCCGCCCCGAAGGCGAGGCCGAGGGTGGACATGGCGGCGGTGGCGCAGGCGACGGCCGCCCCCACGCCGATCGAACCGTCGATGGCGGCCCGCCCCAGCGACCAGTAGAGGAGGGCGAAGGCGCCCGTGACCGGGAGGGTGTAGCGGAGGACGCGGGCGAAGTTGCCCCGGCGGCCCCGCCAGATCTCCTGCATGGTGGCCAGCCACGTCTCCCGGAAGCGGCCCTCCAGCCAGCCCTCGAGGCCGAAGGTGCGGGTCTCCTTGGCCGCCCCGGGGGCCAGGGCCAGGGTGCGGAGGTAGACCGCCCGGCGCAGGCCGGGCAGGTGGTGGACCCGGAAGGCGACCAGGTCCTTGTAGATGCGGGACCACTGGCGGGCGAACGCCAGCTCGGCCGCCAGCAGGAGCAGCGCCAGCAACGGCCGGAAGGCGGCGATGAGGGCGAAGGGCCCGAGGACGGCGAA
Organism: Acidimicrobiales bacterium; assembly: GCA_035540235.1. GTDB lineage: Bacteria > Actinomycetota > Acidimicrobiia > Acidimicrobiales > AC-14 > JBFMCT01. The sequence continues at coordinate 3,892 of DATLGZ010000094.1, forward strand.
CCGGCGCCGGGCCAGGTTGAGGAGGGCCCGCACGGCGGCGGCGGGCCCGTTGGGCGACAGGACGGTGGCCGCTCCCACCAGGTCGAGGAGCTGGGGGTCCTCCAGGTGAGCGACGGTGGCGGGTCGCAGGGTAGCGGCGATGGAGCGCCGGTAGGTGCGGATGCGCATCCGCCGGGCCAGGCGGGCGACGACCAGGTCCTCTACGGGGTGCAGCGTCTGGCCGGCGGCGAACAGCAGCCCCAC
>DATLGZ010000095.1:0-3186 GCA_035540235.1 Acidimicrobiales bacterium
GCCCGCGCCCGAGCCTGCACCGCTGCCCTGGCTGGCCGACAGCGGGCCCGGGCTCGGCTCTCCCTCGGGCGCCCCCAGCCGCGGGATCGAGCTGGGAGTGGTGTTGGGCACGGTGGTGGGGATGGTGGACGGAACCGTCGAGGGAGCCGACGTCGTCGTGGGCGGCACCGGGTCGTTGGCCACCACCGCCTGGATGTCGCAGCGGTACTCGGGAATCTCAGGCGAGCCGAATTGCCCGGGAGCCCCAGGCCGGTAGTCCTCGTTGGTCACCATCCGCCCGGTGGGAACCATGTTGTTGGCGAAGACCACCCGGGCGGGCTCCTGGGACGAGGCCCGCACCACCGCCAGCCCCGTGATCTGGCCCCCGGGCAGCTCGTGGATCAGCGTCGACCTGGACGGCTCGGTGGGCAGGTCGACCTGGGAGATCCCCCCCCTGTCGGCGACGAAGAGCTGCCTGCCGACCGGGTCGATGGCTATCCGGGCGGAGGGCACGCCGTCCAGCCTGATCGGCGCCCCCACCGGGGTGGTCTCACCCGTCTCCGGGTCGAGCCGCAGGATGCGGTCGCCGCCGCCCCCGACGTAGAGGATGGTCTTGCCTCCCTCCTCGACGGCCACCAGCGACTGGGGCTGGCTGAGCCCCTGGGCGACGGGGGCGGCCGCCCCGACCTTGAGGATCTGGTCGGCGCCGGGAGCGGCCACGTAGACGTTGCCGTCGGGGCCGAGAGCGATGCCGTGCTCCAACTCGTGACTCGCCCCGACGGCCGGCCCCGTCCAGACCGGCTCGGCTCGGCCCAGCGTGCGGACCCGCACCACCCCGGTGTGGGTGTCGGTCCACAGAACCTGCGAACCGACGGCGGCGATGCCCCGGATCACCTCGGAGTCGGGCCCGGTGTAGAGCGCCGGCGCTCCCGGCTGGGAGGCGTTGCGGATCATGTGGACGTCGGCGGCGTAGACGGTGCCGCCGCTGCCCGCCGCCAGCTGCACGCCCAGTGTGGCGCCGTGGAACAGCGGCTTCCCGTCCTCGTCGAACAGGTCGTCCCCGCCCGGATTTACGCACTGTGAGCTACCGGCGAAGTCCACGGGGGTGCTGGGCTGGGCGGCGGCGGGCACGACGGCGGAGGCGGCCCCGAGCGCGAGGAGCAGAGCGAGCCCCAGGGCTCGCCGGGTGGTCGCCGGTGCCTCGAGGGCCCGCCGGGCCAGCCGGTTCATGCCGTCCATCAGGCTAGGGCGGTCGGAGAGAGTCGCGAACGGCGGGGGGCGGTGGCGGCCAGGGCGGCCGCCGCCGCCAGCACGGCGGCCGCCCCGGCCAGGGCGATCCCGGGGCCCGGGCCGCCGCCGACCCCCCCGCCGGTGTCGGCGGCGACCCCGGAGAAGTGGACGTGGGCGGTGAACAGGTTCTGCTCGGACGTGCCCACGGCCGCGTTGCGGGTGTCGGGCCAGGCGGCGATGGCCGAGGCCGGCAACGACAGCAGGCCGAGGCGGCCGCCGATCTCATAGAGCCCCTCGGCCGAGGGCACGAGGTAGCGCTGGCCCACGCGGGAGTCGGAGTCGTCGCTCGACAGCCGCACGTTGGGGGCGAACGACCGCCCGCCGTCGGTCGACCACGTGAGCCAAGCCTCGTTGCGGAAGTTCTCGGGGTCGTTTCGGCGGTCGAGGAAGGCCACGTCGAGCCGGCCCCCGGCGGGGGTCACGCCGAGCCGCGGCAGGTATTGGTCGCGCCCGTTGCCCACTGGGTCGTCGTTCACCCGCTGGGCCGGCTCGAAGCGGCGGCCGCCGTCGGAGGAGCGGGCCAGCAGGACGTCGGGGTCGCCGTGGCGGGCGTCGGTCCAGGCCACGTACACGTTCCCGTCGCCGTCGGCCGCCACCGACGGCGGGGCCATCGTGTAGATGAGCATGACCCGCCCCGGGGGCACGATCTCCTCGTCGACGGCCACCCCGGGGCCGAAGCTGCGCCCCCGGTCGTGGGACGAGCTCACCACCACCGACCAGGTGCCGTCCCAGGGCGGCCCCTCCAGGCCCTGGTAGTCGCGGGCGTCGTCCTGGAGGTCGTAGTAGGCGACGTGCACGGCGCCGCCCCGCCCCACCGCCAGGGCGGGGGCCACGGATCGGGGCCGGTGGGGGTCGCTGACCTGGACGGGTGTGGAGAAGGTGCGGCCCCCGTCGTCGGAGTGGGCGGCGAAGAGCGGGTTGGGGTCGGGCGTGAGCCCGCCCAGGGCGGTGTCGGACGCCGCCTTCAGCCACACCAGGTGGAGGCGGTCGCGCCCGTCGATGGCCATGCGCACCTGGTAGTGGCTCGGCCCCAGGATGCGCCGGGGCCGCTCGAAGGTGCGGGCCCGGTCGGTGGAGGAGGTGAGGTAGACACCCACCGGGTTGTTGCCCTCTCCCGCCAGCCCGATGAACAGGTAGTAGAGGCGGCCGTCGCGGGCGAAGGCCACCTCGGGGGCGTAGCAGCGGTCGGCCTCCTCCGGCACCTCGGGCACCGGGTTGGCGGGCACGAACGTGCGCCCGCCGTCACCTGAGGCCTGCAGGCCGCACCCGAACTCGGGCGCGTCCCGGCGGTGGGCGAGCACGACGAAGCGGGGCTCGGTGGGATCGGCGAGGAGCATGGGCGAGTTGTTCGAGGCTGGCTCTCGGAGGTCGTTCGCGGTGGCGGGCGCGTCGGCGCCGATGGTGACCGGCGGGGGCGGCGCGTCGAGCGCCGCCCGCCCGGTGATCGTGGGCCCTACCAGACCGAGTGCGGCCGCCGCCGCCAGCATCGTCAGCGTTCGCGGAGGAACCCGGAGCTCCTCAGCCCCCGGTCAGATGACCGTGAAGAAGACCGGGTTGGTGGCCGACAACCCGTTGCGCTCCCGGAAGCAGATCTGCCAGGTGCCGGGGCTGCGCACCACCGGGCCGGTGGTCAGGCCGATGAACCCCGACTCGGCCGTGGACGTGCGCCAGTTGGGGTTGATGGGCGAAGGGTTGTCCATGCAGCCGTGGGACTCGTGGCCGGGCGTGGTGCTGTTCCCCGCCACCAGCTGGAACTCCCGTGCCTTGCGGGCCCCGGTGGCGTAGGCGGTGATCTGCGTGCCCGAGGGGCCCTCCTTCATGAACGTGCCGTCGTCGTACCAGGTGTTGCCGGTGATGGGCGTGCACGCCCATCACCGGCAACACCTGGTACGACGACGGCACGTTCATGAAGGAGGG
>DATLGZ010000096.1:0-5393 GCA_035540235.1 Acidimicrobiales bacterium
CACCCGGCGGGCGCTCTCGGGCGGGAGGCGCCACACGTCGAGGGTGGCCTCCAGGAACTCGTCGGTCGAGAGGGTGCTCTCGCCCTGGCGGGCCCGGTCGAACCGGCCCTTGCCGGCCACGACCACCCGCTCGGTGACGTCGCGCAGCACGGGGTTGGTGGCCTTGCGGAAGGATCCCCAGGCGCAGGAGCCCGACGCCCCCTCGGCCTTGACCCAGACGATCTCGCCCCGGAGGAGCAGGCCGAGGTCGTCCTGGAGGATGCGGACGACGTCGGCAGCCAGGCTGCGGTAGGGGCGCCGGCCGAGGTTGGCCACGTTGACCGCGATACGCCCGCCCGGCTCGAGGACCCGCTTGCACTCGTCGAAGACGTCGCGCAGCAGGGCCAGGTAGTCCAGGTAGGTGGCCGGCACGTGGCCCTCGCCCAGGGCCGCCTCGTACTCCTTGCCGGCGAAGTAGGGGGGTGAGGTGACGACCAGGGCCACGCAGTCGGCCTTGAGGTCGACCATGGCCCGGGCGTCGCCGCAGACCAGGGGCGGGTCGGGGGTGAAGTCGACCACGGTCGCGTCGGTGGACACCTCGGGCGCCCGGAAGCGGGCGTAGAAGTCCGAGGCGTCGTGGCCTTCCCGCTTGCCCACCCCGAAGCTCGACGTCGACGTCCTCATGGCCCTCGGGGTCACGTTAGAGCGGCGGGGCGGCGGCGTCGGTGATGCGGCCCCGGTCGAGGACGCACGTGCGGTCGGCCACGGCGCTCGCGAGATGCACGTGTTGCTCGACGACGAGCACGCCGGCCCCCTCGTCGTCGGCGACGGCCCGGACGGTGCGGAGGAGGCGCTCGACGACCAGCGGGGCCAGGCCGAGGCTCAGCTCGTCGACGAGGAGCAGCTTGGGCCGGGTGGCCAGGGCCATGGCCAGGGCCAGCATGCGGGCCTCGCCGCCGGAGAGGACCGTGGCCGGCCGGTCGAGCAGGGGCCGCAGCTCGGGGAGGCGGTCGAGGACGGGCGCCGGCCCGCCGCCCTCGTGGAGGTGGCGGCCGGCGATCCGCAGGTGCTCGGCCACGGTCAGGCCGGCGAAGGGGGCCTGGCCCTGGCGCACGCAGGCCAGGCCCCGCCGGGCCAGGCGGTGGGGGACGGGCCGGGGCTCGCCCAGCACGTCGACGGTGCCGGCCATGCGGGGCAGCACGCCGGCCACGGCCAGCAGCGTGGTGGTCTTGCCCGCCCCGTTGCGGCCCAGGAGGGCGACGACCTCGCCGGCGGCCACGGTGAGGTCCACGCCGTGGACGACCGGCACGCCGACGTAGCCGGCGGTCAGGCCCCGGGCGTCGAGCAGCGTGGCCCCCTGCCGGGGGGGCCGGGCGAGCGTCGCCCCGCCCCGGGCCCGACCCAGGTAGGCGGCCACCACCCGCTCGTCGGCCCGCACCTCGGCCGGCGTCCCCTCGGCGATGACCCGCCCGGCGTCGAGGACGGTCACCCGGCCGCAGACCTCGAGGACCAGCGGCGTGTCGTGGTCGACGAGGAGGACGGCCGTGCCGCCGGCGGCCACGTCGCGGAGGCGCTGGGTCAGCCGGGCCCGGCCGGCAGCGTCGAGGCCGGCGGCGGGCTCGTCGAGCAGCAGCACCGCGGGCCGGGCGGCCAGGGCCCGGTCGAGGGCCAGGTCCGACCGCTCGGCGTGGGAGAGCTGGACGGGGAGGCGGCCGTCGCCCCCCACCCCCCCGGCGACGGCCAGGTTCTCGGCCACGGTGAGGTCCTCGAACAGCTCCTGGGACTGGAAGGTGCGGGCCAGCCCGAGGCGGGCCCGGCGGTGGGTCGGGAGGTGGTCGACCGGCGTCCCGTTGAGCAGGATGCGGCCGCTGGCGGCGGGCACGAGGCCCGAGATGGCCTCCAGGGCGGTGGTCTTGCCCGCCCCGTTCGGCCCGATGAGGCCGGTGACGGTGCCGGCGGGCAGGTCGAGGTGAAGGCCGGCCACCACGTCGGTGGCGCCGAAGCGGACCCGCAGGCCCCGGACCTCGAGGGCGGCGCTCACCGCCGCCGCCAGCCGGTGATCCCGCCGGGCGCCAGCACGGTGACGGCCATGAGGCCGAGGCCGCTGACCAGCAGCTGCCAGCGCCCGATGTCGAGCAGGGTGAAGACCAGCCCGTTCGGGACGAGCAGCCCGCCCACCACGGCGCCGGCGATGCCGGCGATGCCGCCGAGGTAGGCCACGGCCAGGTAGGCCAGCGACACGAACACCCCGAACGACCCGTAGGACAGCGCCCCCTGCTGGTAGCCGAGCAGGGCGCCGGCCAGCCCGGCGAGGAAGGCGGAGAGGGCGAAGGCCTGGAGGCGCGCCGCGGTGACGTCGACCCCGACGGCGGCCGCGGCCCGCTCGTTGGCCCGCACGGCAAGCAGCCGGCGGCCGGCCCCGCTGAGGCGGAGCCGGGCCAGGGCGGCGGCGGTCACGACCACCACGGCCAGCACGAGGAGCCCGAAGGGCACGCCGGAGGGGTCGAGCGGGGACTCGACCCGGGACCCGCTGAAGCCGCCGGTCAGCGTCGGGCTCTTGAACACCACCTCCTCGACCACGACCGCCCCGGCGAGCGTGACCACGGCCAGGCTCACGCCCCGGGCCCGCAGGGCGGGCAGGCCGACGGCCAGGCCGGCGAGGGCGGCCAGGGCCGCGGCGGCCAGCGGGGCCACCGGGAAGGGCACGCCCACGTCGGTCCCCAGCCGGCTGAGGGAGAAGCCGGCCACCCCGGCGAAGGCCATCTGGGCCAGCGAGATCTGGCCCGACCACCCGGTGAGGACGACGATCGACAGGCAGACCAGCGTCCCGATCAGGCTGGTAACCAGGGCCACCCGGTCCTGCCCGTGCAGGGCGAGCAGGCCGGTCACCCCGGCCACGGCGCCGCCCGCCGACAGGAGCCCGACCCGGCGCGGCCGCCCGGCCCGGGGCAGCCGGCCGGCCACGCTCCCGGTGTCGCGGGCCAGCCTCGAACCGGCGCCGACGGCCAGGGCCACGAGGATCACCGCCAGCGGGAGCGCCTCCCGCACGCCGGAGCGGGGGATCCACGAGTAGTTGTCCTGGGCCAGCAGGAGGAGCGACTGGGCCATGCCCAGGCCGAGGGCGGCGGCCACGGTCGCGGCCAGCGACAGCAGCCGGCCGACGAGGGCGGCGGCCAGGGCCGGCACCACGAGCAGGGAGGTGGTGACCGGGTCGAGCCCGGTGACCGGCGCGACCAGGATGGCGCCCAGGCCGGCCAGGACGCTCGCCACCACCCAGTTGGCCGCGGCCAGCCGGTCGGGCGACCAGCCCAGGAGGGCCACGCCCGTCTGGTCGTCGGCCGCGGCCCGGCTGGCCAGGCCGAAGCGGGTGAAGCGGTAGACGGCCCACAGCACGACCGCCGCGGCCACGACGATGGCGGCCAGCAGCAGGCGGTCGCGGGGCACGTCGGAGCCGAACAGGGAGACCGGCTCGGCGGGAAGGATGGCCGGCACCGGGCGGTCGCTCGTCCCGAAGCGCAGGACGATCAGCGCCTGCAGCGTCGCCATGAGCCCGACCGAGGCGACCAGGCCGGCCAGGGCCGGCGCCCGCCGCAGCGGCCGGAACACCAGCACGTAGGCGGCGAGGCCGATGGCCGCCGCCACGCCGAGCGAGACGGCGAACGCCGGCGCGAACCCGACCGAGTCGCCCAGGCGGACGCGGCCCACCGGCAGCACCAGATCCCCCACCGTGCGCAGCTCCACGAACACGTAGGTCACGTACGCGCCGACCGCGCCGTGGGCCACGTGGACGACGCCCGACACCCGGTGCACCAGCACGAGGCCCAGTCCGAGGCTGGCGTAGACGGCGCCGGCGCCCAACCCGAGGAGGAGGAAGACGAGCGTGCGGTCGATCGGGCGCACGCTATGTCCTCCCCGTTCTTGGCGCGCTCATCGGTGTATGGCACGGGTGAGCGCGCCAAGAACAGGAGGCGGGCACAATGAACCGTGTGAAGCGGCCGGTCGCCATCGCCATGGTGGTGATCGGGGCCCTCCTGGCTGCGGCATGCAGCGGTGGCGGCGGGGAGGGGGACGACAACGCCATCGTCCTGGGCATGGTGAACCAGGAGGACGCGCCGATCGGGTCGTTCCCCGAGGTCCGGGAGGCGGCCCAGGCCGCGGTCGACCACATCAACGACGACCTGGGCGGGGTGAACGGCCGGCGCATCCGCCTCGAGGTGTGCCGGACGGCGGGCACGCCCGAGTCCTCCGCCTCCTGCGCCAACCAGCTGGTGGCCAAGGCCCCGGTGGCGGTCCTCGGCGGGGTCGACCTGGGCGCGGCGGCGTCGCTCCCCGTGTTCGAGCGGGCGGGCGTCCCCTACGTGGGCGGCACGCCGGCGCTGGGCGACGAGCTCACCTCGCCCGCGGCGTGGATGCTGGCCGGCGGGGTGGTGGCCGACCTCCTGGGCCAGGCCGAGTACGCCCTCAACACCCTGAAGGTGAAGCGGGTGGGCGCCGTCTACGTCGACCTCCCCGGCCTGCTCACCACCGTGATCACCGCGGCGGAGGTCGTCCTCCGGGCCCGGGGGGTGACCGACGTGAAGCTGGTGGCGGCCAGCGCGGACGCCGCCGACTTCGCCCCGCCCCTCAAGGCGGCGACGGCCGGCAACCCCGACGCGGTCGTCGTCCTCTTCCCGGCCCAGACCTGTGCCCGGGTGATGTCGGCGGCCCGGTCCTTGCGGGTGCGGGCCCGGATGTTCTACCCGAGCGCCTGCGCGTCGCAGGCCGTGGTCGACGCCGCCGGTCCGGCCGCCGAGGGCGCCTACTTCGCCAGCGCCTACCTGCCGTTCGACGACCCGTCGCCCGAGGTGGCCACGTGGAAGGCGGAGGCCAGGGTGGCCAAGCCCAGCGCCCTCTCCCAGGCCGGCTTCGCCGTGGCCATGAACGTGTACGCCCTGCTCAAGGACGGTGCCGACTCGCCGGCCGCAGTCACGGCCAAGCTCCGGGAGTCGGCCGGCCGGCCCGGCTTCATGGCCCACGCCTACACCTGCGACCGCAAGCAGGTGGCGCTGCTGGGCGCGGTCTGCAACCCCCACGTGCGGCTGCTGCAGTACAGGAGCGGCACCTTCGCCGACGTCACCGGCGCCTGGGTCAGCGGCGCAGATCTCGTGCGGCTGTTCGGCTAGGCCTCGAACCGTCCCGCCGTTCGGCGGGCAGATGGCACGCCCCGAAGGGGACCTGCGACCCTTGCGGGCGGTGACCTTCGACCCTGGGTCGGGAGGTGGCATCGGCGGATGATCACGTCATAGCCACCTCGACCTACCGAAAGCAGGAAGTCATGGACCGCAAGCCCGCCCCCGAGATCCCCGCCAACATGAACCCGGTGTTCTCCATCGCCGGCGCCACCCCCGGTGGCTCCGAGGCCACCTGGAAGACCG
>DATLGZ010000097.1:0-2658 GCA_035540235.1 Acidimicrobiales bacterium
GAGCATCACGTCCTGGGCGAACAGGCCGGCGAGGGCGCGGTCCTCCATGGCCGAGCCGCCGTACTTGACCACCACCACCTTCCCCCAGAAGCGGCGGATGTAGGGCAGCGCCTCGGCCAGCACCGCCGCCTTCTGGGGCGGAGCGAGCGCCGTGCTCATGGCGCGGGGCTCACGAGGTGCGCTCGTTCTCGGCGATGTAGGCCGGGGACAGCGAGGTCATGAGGAAGGTGGCCTCGGCGTCGCCCACGCCCAGGCCGGCGGATATGTCCACCGTGCGGCCCTCCATGTGGGCTCGCACCCTGGCCTCGTCGTGGGCGGCCGCCACCCCGCCCTCGCACACCACCACGCCGCCGTAGGCCACCGTGACCCGGTCGGGGTCGACCTCCGCCCCCGACGAGCCCAGCTCGCTCACGATCCGGCCCCAGTAGGGGTCGCCGCCGTGCAGCGAGCACTGCACCAACTGGCTCTCGGCCACCTTGCGGGCGGCCCGGCGGGCGTCGTCCACCGTGCGGGCGCCCCACACCCGCACGGTCGCCAACCGGGTGGCGCCCTCGGCGTCGTCGGCCATCTGCTCGGCCAGGTCGGCGCAGGCCAGGGTCATGGCCTCGGCCAGCGCCCCCGCCGGCGGCCGGGCCATCTTCCCGCTGGCCAGCACGATCACCGTGTCGTTGGTGGAGGTGCAGCCGTCGACCACCAGGGTGTTGAAGGTGGCGCCGACCGCCTCCACCAGGGCGGCCTGCAGCTCCTCGGGCGTGGCGGTGGCGTCGGTGGTCAGCACGGCCAGCATGGTCGCCTGCCTGGCGTGGGCCCCGTCGGCGGTCAGATCGGGGGCGAGCATGGCCGCCCCCTTGGCCATCCCCCCCACCGTGACCAGGCCGGTGCCCACCAGGGTCTCCTTGGGGCGGGTGTCGGTAGTGAGGATGGCCGACGCGGCCAGCCGCCCGGCCGCCTCGGTGCCCTTCCTGGCCGCCAGGAGGGGGTCCACGCCGGCCAGGACCGCGTCGACCGGCAGGGGGATGCCGATCAGGCCGGTGGAGCACACCAGAACCTCGGTGGCGGCGCAGCCCAGGCCCGCCGCCACCGCCGCCGCCATCTGCTCGGCGGCGGCCCGGCCGGGGGCGCCGGTGGCGGCGTTGGCGTTGCCGCTGTTGAGGACCACGGCGGCGGCGTGGCCCCCGGTGGCGGCCAGGTTGGCCCGCGACACCTGCACGGGGGCGGCGGCCGCCCGGTTGGACGTGAACACGGCGGCGGCCGGCACCGGCTTGCCGTCGGCGGTGGCGACCAGGGCGAGGTCGAGGGCGTCCCCCGACTTGACGCCGCAGTGGACGCCCGAGGCCACGAACCCCTTGGGCCGGCAGACGCTCACCGATACCCCCCTCTCCGGCAACCGGTCACCGTGAGGGCGCGGGGGCGACCGAAACGGTGACCAGAACGCGGGGGGTGGCTCACCACCCCGCAACCGGTCACCGTGAGGGCGCGCGGGCGACCGAAACGGTGACCAGAACGCGGGGGGTGGTTCATGGGTAGACCCCCACGGTGGGGAGGCCGGCCGCCTCGTCCAGCCCCAGGAGCAGGTTGGCGCACTGGAGGGCCTGGCCCGACGCCCCCTTGACCAGGTTGTCGAGGGCGGCCAGCACGACCACCCAACCCGTCCGCTCGTCGTAGCGGGCGGTGAGGTGGGCGCAGTTGGAGCCCCAGGTGGCCTTGGTGGAGGGCGAGGCGGCCGACACGACCACGAACGGATCGCCCGCGTAGGCCTCGGCCAGCAGGGCCAGCAGGGAGTCGGTGGAGGGACGGGCGCCGGCCGCCGGGCGGGCGTAGCAGGTGGCGAGGATGCCCCGGGTCATGGGCGCCAGGTGCGGGGTGAACAGCACCGACGCGCCCACCGCCTGCTCGATCTCCGGGGTGTGGCGGTGGTCGAGCAGTCCGTAGGCCACGAAGTCCTCGTTGGCGGTGCCGAAGTGGGAGGTGTGCTTGAGGGCCCGGCCCGCCCCCGACACGCCGCTGGCGGCGTCGACCACGATCCCGGAGGGCTCGATCACCCCGGCCCGCACGAGGGGCGCCAGGGCCAGGGCGGCGGCCGTGGGGTAGCAGCCGGCCGCCGCCACCCCGTCGGCCTTGGCGACCGCCTCCCGGTTGAGCTCGGGCAGTCCGTAGGCCAGCCGCCCCAGCAGCTCGGGGGCGGTGTGGGCCTCGCCGTACCACCGCTCGTAGGCCGACGCGTCGAGCAGCCGGAAGTCGGCAGCCAGGTCTACGACGGCCACCCCCGCCTCCAGCAGGCCGGGCACGATCGCCTGGGACGCCCCGTGCGGCAGGGCCAGGAACACGAGGTCGACCCCGGCCGCCAGCCCGGGCGACCAGGGTACGAAGGTGGTGGCCGGGTGGGCGGCGGCCAGGCTCGGGTAGAGGGCGGCGACGGGCGTGCCGGCCTGGGTGTCGGCCGTGGCCCACGCCACCTCCAACTCGGGATGGCCGGCGAGCAGCCGGAGCAGCTCCGCGCCCGTGTAGCCCGAGGCCCCGACGATCCCTACCGTACGCATGAGCCACGACTATACATGATTACGAATGGTTATGCAGGCCCCGGCGACACGCCCGGGGGTGGCTGCGCGACGATGAGACCCGAGGGCGGCGGCTGACCAGAGGGGAGCGGGATGAGAC
>DATLGZ010000098.1:0-2889 GCA_035540235.1 Acidimicrobiales bacterium
GGCCGCCGGGGTCAACGCCACCATCCGCCGCAACCGGGGCACCGACATCGCCGCCGCCTGCGGCCAGTTGGCGGGCCAGGCCCCGCCTCGATAACCGCCGCCGCCCTCCCGCCGCCTGCAAGACTGTCCCGCGTGGAGAGCAAACGCCGCTTTTTCAACCCCGCCCAGCCCCAGACGCTGCAGATCGCCGTCTTCCTGCTCTACATCAACGCCGCCTTCTCGCTCTTCAACATGCTGCGCTTCGACTACTTCCCCCTCATCGGCATCGCCCTGGTGGCGGGCGGGATCGCGGCCGGCATGGGCATCGCCAACGAGCGGAAGTGGGGCTACGGGCTGGGCGTGGTCATGGCCTTCCTGCCCTTCATCATCCGCTTCTACTACGGCGGCAACCCGCTGGGCGCCAACCTCCTGGCGCTGATGTTCGAGATCGCCCTCGTCGCCCTCCTCCTCCACCCCCAGAGCCGCGACTACCAGCGCATCTGGTTCAAGTGAGGGCCACCCGCAGCGCCGTCGCCCGCAGCACCGCGCTGCTGTCGCCGCCGGCGGCGCTGCGCTCGAAGAACACCACCGCCCCGGCGGGCCGGGACGGCGCCCGGTAGGTCACGCTGCCGGAGAAGGGGCCGAGGACGCCGTCGCCCCGCCCCGTCACGAACGTGGCCCCCAGCGACTGCCCGAAGACCATCCCGTCCTCTCTCACCTCCACCTGCACCGTGCCCTCGAAGGCCCGCGCCCGCCCGGTGAGGGCCACGGGAGAGGCCAGGGTGGCGCCGGCGGCGGGAGCCGACACCTCGATGTCGGGCGACGTGGCCCCCACCGCCGTCCACGCCCCGCCGGCGCCGACCGTTCCCAGCTGGCGGAGCTGCACGACGGTGGTGGGCTGGGTGGCGGGGCGGCCGCCCTCGCCCCGGAACCCGACCGGCACCTCGCCTGCGCCCGTGCCCGTGGGCCGGAAGTCGAACGTCACCGCGCCGGTGATGCCCAGGTAGCGCTCGGCGAAGGCCCGGGCGGTGGCGACGGGGTCGCGGTAGGCCTGGTCGCTGCCGGCCTCGTAGGACCGCACCTCGGCGGCGCTGGCGAAGGGCCAGATGCCGGCGAACAGCCCCGCCGGCGCGCCCGGCCCAGCCACGTGCTCGCGGTAGTTGTCGCAGTTGACCGGCCGATCGACGATCAGGCCGTCGCCCGACAGCACGTCGACCAGCCGCCCGTCGAGAGCGAAGCGCACGCCGGTGACGGTGTCGAAGGCGTCGAGGGTGCACACCACCTGGGCCAGGCGCAGGGCCAGGCCCAGGCCGCCGCCCGCCTCGAAGCTGCGGGAGAGGTCGACCCGGGCCACGCCGTCGGTGATGGTGAGGGCGTTGAACCGGGTGCCGTCGGGGATGGCGGTGCTGAAGCCGTTGCGCCGCTCTTCCTCGGTCGGCCCCGCCAACAGGGCCTTCATGGCCTCCGCCCCGATGCGGGGCACCCGGGGCACGGCCCGCTCGACCGGCGCCACCTTCTCCCCCACCGTGAAGTAGAGCCGCACGGTGGTCGTCTCGCCGGTGGAGGTGGCGGGCGCCTCCCCGGCCGCGGTCGTGGTGGGGCGGGACGGGGCCTCGCCCGCGTCACCGCCTCCTGCTCCGCCGCAACCCCACGACACCGCGGCCAGCACCACCGCCACGACCGCCACCCGACCTCTCATCTCGACCTCCGGCGCTTGACGACGACGGCCTTGACCACGACAGCATCGTGGCGCGCCGTCTTCTCGGACGCGTCGCCGCCCGGTAACGGTTCGGCAACAACCGCAGCCTCCTGCTCCTCCCGGCCGCGGCGTTCAGGCCACGCAGGCCGGCCACGGCGTTCAGGCCCAGGGCCGTCACGGCGTTCAGGCCACGCAGGCCCGGGCCCCGGTGGCCCGCTGCGGAGGGGCAGGGTGGCGGTGAACCGGGAGCCGCGGCCGGGATCGCTGGCCACCGTGACGTCGCCCCCGTGGAGGCGGGCGTTCTCGCGGGCGATGGCCAGGCCCAGGCCGCTTCCGCCTCTCGATCGCCCGTCTCTCGTTCGCGACGGGTCGGCCTTGTAGAACCGCTCGAACACCGAGCCCAACTGCTCGGGCGGTATGCCCGGCCCCGCGTCGGACACCGTGACCGCCGCCTCCTGGCCGGCGGCCACCACCGCCACCCGCACCGGGGGCCCGCCGTGCTCGAGGGCGTTGCCCACCAGGTTGGCCACGATGGCGTCTACCCGCCTGGGATCGGCCCACGTCCCGACCCGCTCGCCGGCCACCACCTCGACCCGGTCCTCCCAGCCCCGCCGGGCCAGCGCCTTCTCCACCAGCTCCCTCACGTCCACCGGCTCCCAGGTCATGGCCGCCACCCCCGCGTCCAGGCGGGATATCTCCATGAGGTCCTCCACCATGGCCGCCAGCCGGCGGGACTCGACGACCAGCAGGCGGGCCGACCGCCGGCCGGCGTCGTTCAACCCGCCGGCGTTGGCGTCGAGCACGTCGGCGGCGGTGGTGAGAGCGGTAAGGGGCGTGCGCAGCTCGTGGGCGACGTCGGAGACGAAGCGCCGGTGGCTGGCCTCCAGGGCCCGCAGGTCGGCCACCGTGCGCTCCAGGGCGTCGGCCATGCGGTTGAACGCCCGGGCCAACTCGGCGAACTCGTCGTTGCCCTCCTCGGGGAGGCGGGTGCCCAGCAGGCCGACCTCGAGCCGGTGGGCCGCCACCCTCGCCCGCCGCAGGGGCCGCAGCGTCCCCCCGGCCGCCGCCACGCCGACCAGAGCCGACATCAGCACCAGCCCCACCCCCACCGACGCCAGGACGTTGCGGAGCAGCTCGAGGTCGGCGGCCTCATCGTCGAGCGGGAAGAACAGGTAGAGCCGGGGGCCGCCCGGCACCTCGCCGCCCACGAC
>DATLGZ010000099.1:0-5432 GCA_035540235.1 Acidimicrobiales bacterium
CCGTTCGGCCAGGGCCGCCAGCGCCGTCCCCAGCCGCCCCCCTTCCTCGGCCTGGGTGCGCAGCCACCGTTCCCGCACCCGGGCCTCGGCTGCCTCCCGGGCCCGGGCCTCCGCCGCCCACCGCTCCAGGTCGTCGAGCCCGCCGGCGCCCCCCTCGTCCACCGCCCGGGGATGGTAACGGCCGGCCGGGCCCCGACCACTACCGTCGAGCGTCATGGGCGACTGCATCTTCTGCAAGATCGTGGCCGGCGAGATCCCGTCGCAGGAGGTGGCCTCGTCGGAGCGCACCTACGCCTTCCGCGACATCCAGCCGGCCATGCCCACCCACGTGCTGGTCGTGCCCCGCGACCACATCGAGTCGGCCGACGCCCTGCGCCCGGAGCACGGGGCCACGCTGGCGGAGATGTTCGACACCGCCCAGCAGGTGGCCCGGGCCGAGGGCGTCGACGGCCGGGGCTACCGGTTGGTGTTCAACGTGGGGGACGACGCGCAGAACTCGGTGCCGCACCTGCACCTGCACGTCCTGGGGGGCCGGCCCATGGAATGGCCCCCAGGGTGACGCCGCTTCGCTAACCTGATCACTGCAGCGTGTCCTCCACTTCAGTCAAAGTGCTCGTGCCCGGCAACCACCTCATGGTGGAGCTGCTCGGCTCCCGTGACGAACTCCTCCGGCTGGTCGAAGCCGCCTTCACCGACGCCGAGATACTGGTTCGCGGCAACGAGATCACCGTCAGCGGGGGCGACGCCGAGCGGGTCGGCAAACTGTTCGACGAGCTGGTGCGCATGTTGCGCCAGGGCCACCGCCTCGACGCCGCCGACGTGGGCCGCACCATCGACATGGTGAAGGCCGACGAGCGGCCCTCCGAGGTGCTGGCCGCCGAGGTGCTGCGCTCGGTTCGGGGCCGCTCGGTGCGGCCCAAGACGAGCGGGCAGCGCCGCTACACCGACGCCATCGAGCGCAACGTCATCACCTTCGGCATCGGCCCCGCCGGCACCGGCAAGTCCTACCTGGCCGTGGCCATGGCCGTGCAGGCCCTCCAGGCCCACCAGGTCAGCCGCATCATCCTCACCCGCCCGGCCGTGGAGGCGGGGGAGCGGCTCGGCTTCCTGCCCGGCGACGTGCTGGCCAAGGTCGACCCCTACCTGCGGCCGCTGTACGACGCCCTCTACGACATGGTCGGGCCCGAGGGGTCGAAGCGGCTGCTCGAGGGCGACACCATCGAGGTGGCGCCGCTGGCCTACATGCGGGGCCGCACCCTCAACGACAGCTTCCTCATCCTCGACGAAGCCCAGAACACCACCCCCGAGCAGATGAAGATGTTCCTCACCCGCATCGGCTTCGGGTCCAGGGCGGTGGTCACCGGCGACGTGACCCAGGTCGACCTGGCCGCCGGCCGCAGCGGGCTGCTGGGCCTCGAGCGGGTGCTCACCGGCATCGCCGGCCTGGAGTTCGTCCACCTCACGTCGCGCGACGTGGTCCGCCACAAGATCGTCCAGGACATCGTGGACGCCTACGACCGGGCCGAGCACAAGGACGGGCTGTCGGCGTGAGCGGTGGCCGGCCCGCCTCCGATGTGATGGTGTTCGCCGCCGACGAGCAGGACGCCGAGCCGGTCGATACCGTCGGGCTGGTGGAGCTGGCCGAGGCGGTGCTGGCCGCTCAGGGCGTGCGGGGCGACGCCGAGCTGTCGATGCTGTTCGTCGACGAGGAGGCCATGGCCCAGCTCAACAAGCGGTTCCTGGGCAAGGAGGGGCCCACCGACGTGCTCGCCTTCCCCATCGACGACGACGTGTACGAGGGTGGGCGCCTACCCGACTCGCTCGGCCCGGCCGGCCCCTCCGACGACTTCGAGCCGTCCGACCTTCCCACCCTGCTGGGCGACGTCGTGGTGTGCCCGGCGGTGGCCCGCCGCAACGCCCCCGACCACGCCGGCACCTACGAGGACGAGATGGCCCTCCTCGTCGTGCACGGCATCCTCCACCTCCTGGGTATGGACCACGTCGACGACGGCGAGGCCAAGGAGATGGAGCAACGGGAGCGGGAGCTGCTGGCCCGGTTCCACAGGACATGAAACCTCCAAGTACTAGCCCCCACCGGGCCGACGCGGGCAGGCGGCCATGAACAACGAGACGCTCCTGTGGGTGCTCGTGGGCATGCTGATCGTCACTGCCGCCTTCCTGGCCATGGCCGAGACCAGCCTCACCCGGGTCAGCCGGGTGAAGGCCCTGGCCCTCTCCGAGGACAAGCGCCGGGGCTCCGTGGCCCTGCTCAAGCTGGTCGACCGCCCCGAGCGGTTCCTCAACCCCGTGCTGCTGCTGGTGCTGCTCTGCCACCTGCTGGCCGCCACCCTCGTCGGCGCCCTGGCCGAGCGCAACTGGGGCGCGCCGGGCGTGGCGATCGCGGCCACGGTCCAGACGATGATCATCTTCGTGTTCGCCGAGGTCCTCCCCAAGACCTACGCGGTGCAGAACACCGAGCGGGCCGCCCTGCGGATGGCGCCGCTGGTGAACGCCGTCGCCTCCTTCCTGCCCATACGCCTGCTCTCCGCCGTGCTCATCAAGATCGCCAACATCATCGCCCCGGGGAAGGGCCTCAAGCGGGGGCCGTTCGTGTCGGAGGAGGAGCTGCTGGCCCTGGCCGACGTGGCCGAGGAGGAGGAGGTCATCGAGCGCACCGAGCGGGCGCTCATCCACTCCATCATCGAGTTCGGCGACACCGTGGTGCGGGAGGTGATGGTGCCCCGCCCCGACATGGCCACGGTGGAGGCCCGGGCCAAGGCCAGCGACGCCATGGAGCTGTTCATGTCGGCCGGCTACAGCCGCATCCCCGTCTACGAGCAGGGCATCGACGACATCGTGGGCATCCTCTACGCCAAGGACGTGATGAAGGCGTTCCGGGAGCCAGGGGGCTCCGGACGTTGCGTGCGCGACCTGGTGCGGCCCGCCCGGTTCGTCCCCGAGACGAAGCGGGTGGCCGAGCTGATGCCCGAGATGCAGAGGGACAAGAGCCACATGGCCATCGTCGTCGACGAGTACGGCGGCACGGCCGGCCTGGTGACCCTCGAGGACCTCATCGAGGAGCTGGTGGGGGAGATCTTTGACGAGTTCGACGTCGAGGAGGCGCCCGTCGAGCCCCTGGCCGACGGCGGCGTGCGGGTCAACGCCCGCATGCCCATCGACGAGGTGAACGAGCTGCTCCAGGCCGACTTCCCCGAAGGCGACTTCGACACCGTGGGCGGCCTCATGCTCAACCTGCTGGGGCACGTTCCCCACGAGGGCGAGACGGTCGACATCGACGGCCACCGGCTGCGGGCCGAGCGCGTGCAGGGGCGGCGTATCGGCCGGGTGCGCATATCGAAGGTGCCCCGGCCGGCCGAGGACGAGGCCGGCCGGGCCGCGGCCGAGGGGTGAACGAGCCCGGCCTGCGTGGCCCGAACGCCGAGCCCGGCCTGCGTGGCCCGAACGCCGTGGCCGGCCTGCGTGGCCCGAACGCCGAGCCCGGCCTGCCGCTGTTCCGGTCGGGGTTCGCCACCATCCTGGGCCGGCCCAACGTGGGCAAGTCCACGTTGCTCAACGCCATGTTGGGCTCGAAGGTCTCCATCGTGTCCGACAAGCCGCAGACCACCCGCACCCAGGTCCGGGGCGTGCTCGACCGCCCCGACGCCCAGGTGGTGTTCGTTGACACGCCCGGCATCCACAAGCCCCGCACGCCGGCCGGCGAGCGGTTCAACGCCGCCGCCACCTCGGCCGTCGACGACGACGTCGACGTGGTGCTGCTGGTGATCGACGCCACCGCCCCCTTGGGTACGGGCGACCGGTTCGTGACCCGGCGGGTGCCGGCCGAGCGGGGCCTGTGCGTGGTCAACAAGGTAGACAAGGCCAGCCGCGCCCAGGTGCTCGGGCAGCTGGCGGCGGCGGCGGAGCTGGGCCTGGCCGAGTACTTCCCCGTCTCGGCGGTGAAGGGCACCGGCCTCGACGCCCTGGTGGAGGCGATCGTGGCCCGCATGCCAGAGGGGCCGCGCTACTACCCGGAGGGGACCGTCACCGACGTGCCCGACGCCTTCTGGGTGGCCGAGCTCGTCCGCGAGCAGCTGCTGGCGGTGACCAGGGAGGAGCTTCCCCACTCCATCGCCTGCCGGGTCACCGAATGGGAATGGCCCCGGATCCGCTGCGAGATCCTGGTGGAGCGGGAGTCGCAGAAGGGCATCGTGATCGGCAGGGGCGGGGAGGTGCTGAAGAAGGTGGGCACGGCCGTGCGCGGCCAGCTCCCCGACGGCGCCTTCCTCGATCTGGTGGTGCGGGTCGAGCCCGACTGGCAGCGCCGCCCCCACGCTCTCGACCGGCTCGGCTTCTGAGCTGGCGGGTACACGGCCCGCGTCGCCCCGTGTACGATCGTGATCGATGAGCCCGCAGCGTCTAAACATCACGCTGGACGACGCCCACGCCGCCAAGCTGTCCCGGCTGGCGTCGCGCGTGCACGTCAACGAGGGCACCCTGGCCCGGTCGCTGTTGTCGACCGCCATCGACGACGCCGACCCCGATCCGGCCGGCGTCGTGGCCGTGCTCGACGGGATCGACGGGGCCTGGGAACGGGCTCAGATCGGCAGCCGCCAGGCCGACGCGGGCGAGACCATCGCCATCGACGACCTTTAGAGGGCGTGGCCCAGGTCGAGCTGGCGCGGTCTGCGGTCGAGGATCTGCGGAGGATTATCCTCACCCACAGCCTCCCGCCCGACACGCTGCGCCGCGTCCGCGCCAGCCTCGAGCCGTTGCGGGCGTTCCCGCGACTAGGGCAGGAGCTGGAGGGTCGTTGGCACGGCTTCCGCTTCGTCGTCGGGCCGTGGCGCTGGATGCTGATGGTCTACCGGCACATCCCCGAGGACGACCGCGTCGTCGTGGTGACGGTCCAGGACGCCCGCACCTCAAGCGCGGTCACGACCCGGTAGTCCGCCCGTCCACGGTTTGCGTGGCCGCCGGGAGGGCAGACAGTAGGAGAGCACGGGGCCCACCCCTGCTGTGAGCCGCCCCAAAGCAGCGCTCTCTCTTGTCGCACGCGGGTCAGTCCGTGCACGAGTGGCGTCCCGTTCCCTATAGGTACAGAGCAGGTACGGTGGTGCAATGGGGACCGAAGAGCTCGAGGCCATGTGCAGGAGCATGCTGCACAACGCCGCCGCTCGTGAGTGGGCCGCGGCGCGGGCCCAGGCCGACAGCGCCACGCCCGAGTACCACACGGGCTTCGCCGCCGGCTACCAGGCCGGCGAGCTGGCCGCCCTCGCCTTGGTCGTGGCCTCGCTGTCGGGCGAATCGGCCACCTCGCTCGTCGAGGAGGCCCGCAGCCAGGCTTCGGTCGAGGCCGCCTTCCCGTTCGAGCTCCACGTCGAGCCGGCGTGGGACGAGGCGGCCCCGGACGAGGCGGCCCCGGACGAGGCGGC
>DATLGZ010000100.1:0-3318 GCA_035540235.1 Acidimicrobiales bacterium
CACCAGGGCCTCCACCACCTTGCGCCCGTAGGCGTCCCAGGCGTCGGGGGCGACCAGCGCCCGCCGGCCGTCGAGGGGGCAGAAGGTGAGGTCGAGGTGGTAGTAGCGGGGGTCGGCCAGCTCGATGGCGCGCACCGGTGCGCCGACGAGGCGGGACAGCTCGGCGTGGGCGGCGGCGTCGGAGCGGTAGCGGTAGCCCGACAGGAACGCCCGCCCGAAGGGCAGGGCGTCGCCCGCCCCCTCGTGGGACACGGTGGGCGGCAGGGTCGCCACGTCGTAGCCGTGGGCCGCGAACCAGCCGGCGTAGTGCGGCTCCTCGCCCCGCCGCTCGGGGTGGCGGAAGCGGCTGGGCACGAAGGTGCGGCCGTTGACGACGCCGCCGTTGGCGGTGAAGACCAGGTCGGGCAGGCCGGGGCGGGGCTCGAGGGTCTCAACCTCGGCCCCCGCCTGGCGGAGGACGCCGACCAGGCCCTCCCACTGGGCCCGGGCCCGGTCGAGGTCGACGGCCACCTCCTGGTGCATCCACGGGTTGATCTCGTAGAGCACGCCGAAGTGCTCGGGCGGGCACATCAGGAACCGCCGCCCCCAGGCCAGCGGCGCCACCCCGGAGCTCCCCGGCGTCACTCCGGTACGAGGTGGTCGGCCAGGGTGTGGAGGAACAGGCCCACGTCGGTGACGATGCCCAGGGCCTGGCGGCTGCCCCGGTCGGCCAGCTTGGTCACCACCGCCTGGTTGATGTCTACGCAGAAGGTCTCCACGCCGGCGGGGAGGAGGTTGCCGGTGGCGATGGCGTGCAGGGTGGACGCCAGCATCAGGGCCACGCCCACTCCCGGAAGCTGGGCCCTCATGGCGTCGGCCGCCTCGACCACGTCGGTGTGGACGTCGGGCAGCGGCCCGTCGTCGCGCACCGACCCGCCCAGCACGAAGGGCACGCCGTGGGTGACGCACTCGAACATGACGCCCGCCCCCAGCCACCCGTCGGTCACGGCGGCGGCTATCGAGCCCCGCCGCCGGACCTCGTTGATCACCCGCAGGTGGTTGGCGTGGCCACCTTCGGTGGGCGGCCCCCCGGCCAGGGCCACGCCCAGCGAGGTGCCCAGCACGTTCGACTCGATGTCGTGGGCGGCGAAGCCGTTGCCGGCGAAGAGCACGTCGACCCAGCCGTGGCGGACCAGCCGGGCCAGGGGGGGAGCGGCGCCGGTGTGCACGACGGCCGGCCCGCACACCGCCAGCACCTTGGCCCCCAGCGCCTTGGCCTGGCGCAGCCGGTCGGCGACCTCGGCCACCAGCGCGTCCTTGGGCTTCTCCGACGACACCTCCGACGTCATGAACTCGAAGGGGTTGGCGCCGCGCGGCCGGGACAGGGCGTGCACCCGAACGCCGTCGGTGCCCACCACGACCTGGTCGCCCGCCCGCACCCGGTGCATGGGCTCGGTGCGCACCCGGCCGTCGGGCAGGGCGACCAGGCCGCAGTCCATCTCGGGGTTCTCGACGTCCACCCAGCGGCCGTGGAGGCGCACCTCGGTGCCGAGGTTGGTGGTGGAGTAGAAACCCTCGGGGAGCACGCCGTCCTGGTCGGCGGTGGCCAGGCGGGCGTCGCTCTGGGCCACCCGGTTGGCCCCGTGCAGCTGCAGGTCGTCGAGCAGGCGGCCCAGGGCCTCCTCGTCCTCGCCCACCACCTCGAGCACGGCCCGGCTGGGGTCGACGCTGGTGCGCCCGATGTCGACCTCGACGATGCGGTAGTCGGCCCCCGCGTCGAGGATGGCGTCGAGCACCTTGGCCAGGATCAGCGAGTCGATGATGTGGCCGCCGACCTCGACCCGTTCGACGAACGTCATGGAGGGCGGAGCCTACCCAGGGCCACCGCCCGGGCGTCCGGCCCGCACCGGCGGCGCAGGCGGCGCCAGCCCGCGCGCCGGGCCACTGCCTCCGCCGCCGCCTGGGCCGGCCCCGCGCCGGCCGCCGGGGGGGCGGCGGGGCGCCCGCCGCTCGACGTCGGCCACCACCTCGTCGGCCCACGCCCGCTCCTCGGGTGGCGGCTCCCGCCCGGCGTAGGCCCCCACGGTGACCAGCTCGCCCACCCGGTCGAGCCGCTCGTCGGGGAGGGCGGCGGCCAGCGCCGAGCAGTACTCGGCGGGCGTCTCCTCGGGGCGACGGGGCCGCCCGTGGCGGGCGCCGGCGCGGCGCAGCCGCTCGTAGCAGCGGGTCGCCCACGGCCGGGCCCGCCGCTGACGCCGGCGGCGGAGCAGGCGGGCGGCCAGCCACGCCCCCAGCCCCGCCAGCGCCAGCGCCCCGGCCCACCACAGCGCTCGCAGGATGCGGCCGAAGCGGGACAGGAGGGAGTCGTCGACCGGCTCGGGGCCGCGGTAGCGGAGGGTGGGGTCGAAGGCCACCCAGCCGGCGGAGGGGAACCACACCTCGACCCAGGTGGTGGCGTGGCGGGCCCGCACCACAAACTCCCCGCCGAAGGGGGAGCGGTTGCCGGGGAGGTAACCGGCGCCGATGCGGGCGGGGACGCCGGCGCTGCGCAGCAGCAGGGCCATGGCCGACGCCGCCTGCTGGGACGACCCGCCCCCGTCCTCGAACAGGAAGCGGTCGACGGGATCGGCGCCGGCGGGCAGGGGCGGCGTGCCCGAGCGGAACTCGGTGTTGGCCGCCAGCCACTCCTGCACGGCCACGACCCGGGCGTGACGGGTCGTGGCGCCGGCGGTGAGCTCGGCGGCCAGGGCCGCCACCCGTTCGGGGATGGCGGGGTGCTCCAGGTAGAAGCGGCGCACCTCGGCCGGCACCCGCTCGTCGGCGTCCCCAGCCGCCGCGTCGGCCCCGTGGGGCAGGATGCTCGTCACCCGGTAGGTGGCGCCCCGGCCCAGGAGCGGCTCGGGGTAGACGGTGGCGTCCTCGGCGACGTAGGCCCGGCCCTGGGCGAGCTGGACGGCGAACGGCACCGGCGCGGCGGGCAGCACGCCGACGGAGCTGGCCTCGATGCGGACGGTGTGGTCGAGGGTCAGCTCGCCCCGCTCCTCGTCCCCGATGCCGGGCGGGACGAAGATCGTGCCCTCGTCGGGCCGGCCCGGCCCCGGCTCCAGCTCGGGCGAGCGGCGCCAGGTCCGGCCGTCGTAGCGGTCGAACGTCATCGTCCGCCACAGCGACGAGACGTCGGTCGTGACCCGGAAGACCACCTGGTCCCCCTCGCCGTCCCCCTCCCCGCCGGCGTCGAGCACGTCGGTGGGGAGGGGGACGGCGAGGGGGACCAGGTGGTCTTCCGGGTCACGGCCGACGTCTCGTCGCTGTGGCGGACGATGACGTTCGACCGCTACG
>DATLGZ010000101.1:0-7900 GCA_035540235.1 Acidimicrobiales bacterium
GCCTGGGCCACACCCAGCAGGTGGCCACCCGGGCCCTGGCCGCCAACGCCGACTGGGAGCCGGCCGTCTACGCCCTGCTCCCGGGCGACGTGCGGCCCACCGTGCAGGCGCACGTGGCCGCCGCCCGCGATCTGCGGGCCCTGGCCTCCACCGAGCCCCGGTCGCTGCCCGACTGGCGCATCGTCGCCCCGCCCCCCGCCTCCGAGCTGCTGGCCATCTACAAGTCGGCCGAGGCGGCCACCGGCGTGGGGTGGCAGTACCTGGCCGCCATCAACCTGGTCGAGACCCGCATGGGGCGCATCCGGGGCGACAGCTCGGCGGGAGCCCAGGGCCCCATGCAGTTCATCCCCTCCACGTGGGCGGCCTACGGGCAGGGGGGCGACGTGAACTCGTACCACGACTCCATCCACGCCGCCGCCCGCCTGCTGCGGGCCAACGGGGCGCCCGCCGACATGGCCAACGCCCTGTTCCGCTACAACCCCTCCAACCGCTACGTGCGGGGGGTGTCGGCCTACGCCGACCAGATGAAGTCCGACGAGCGGGCCTACCTGGGCTACTACCACTGGCAGGTCTACTACTTCGACACCTGGCTGCCCGAGGGCTGGTCGAAGTGATGTCGATCAACCACCGATTCGGTGGTCGGCCGACAACAGTTCGGCCAGGGCCCGGAAGGCCCGCCCCCGGTGGGACATGGCCTGCTTCTCGGCCAGGGTCATCTCCGCGTAGGTGAGGCCGCCGCCGCCTTCGGGCACGAAGACGGGGTCGTAGCCGAAGCCGCCGACGCCCCGGGGCGCGTCGGCGATGACCCCTTCCACCACCCCGTGCGCCACCACCGACCGGCCGCCGGGGAACACCACCGCTGCCACCGTGCGGAAGCGGGCCCGGCGGTCGGTGACGCCGTCCATCTCCGCCAACAGCTTGGCCACGTTGTCGGCGTAGGTGGCGCCCTCACCCGCGTAGCGGGCGGCGTATATGCCGGGCCGGCCCCCCAGGGCATCCACCTCCAGGCCGGTGTCGTCGGCCACTGCCGCCTCCCCCGCCGCCTCCATGACCGCCCGGGCCTTGAGGAGGGCGTTGGCCTCCAGCGTGTCGCCCGTCTCGTCGACCTCACCGGCCGACGGGGGACGGGGCACCAGCTCGACCCGTGCCGACGACAGGAGGCCGGCGATCTCGCGGGCCTTGTCGGGGTTGGCCGACGCCAGGACGAGCCGCACGGGCCCCGTCAGCGGGCGGGGGCGGGCGCCGGCCGGGCCGGCGGCGGGACCGCCAGGGCGTCGGCCTGAGCGTCGAGGATGGAGGCGATGCCGTGCTCGGCCAGGCCCAGCAGGTCGTCCAGCTCGGCCCGGGTGAAGGGCAGGCCCTCGGCCGTGCCCTGGACCTCGACGAACCGGCCCTCCGAGGTCATCACCACGTTCATGTCGACCTCGGCTCGCACGTCGTCCACGTAGTCCAAGTCGAGCAGGGCCACCCCGTCGACGATGCCCACCGACACCGCCGCGCACGCCGCCGTCAGCGGGTGGGCCAGCAGGCGGCCGGCCTGCACGAGCCGGGTGCAGGCGTCGTGCAGGGCGACGTAGGCGCCGCAGATCGAAGCGGTGCGGGTGCCCCCGTCGGCCTGCAGGACGTCGCAGTCCAGGATCACCTGCCGCTCCCCCAGCGCCACCATGTCGGTGACCGCCCGCAGCGATCGACCGATGAGCCGCTGGATCTCCTGGGTGCGCCCCGAGGGCTTGCCCCGGTTGACCTCCCGGTCGCTGCGCTCCGTCGTCGAGCCGGGCAGCATGGAGTACTCGGCGGTGACCCAGCCCTTGCCCTGCCCCCGCATCCACGGCGGCACCCGCTCGTCGACCGACGCGGTGCACAGCACCTTGGTGCGCCCCATGCCGACCAGGACCGACCCCAGGGCGAACTCGGTGTAGTCGCGCACGAACGACAGCGGGCGCAGGTCGTCGGGCTGGCGCCCGTCGCCCCGGGGGCTCACAGCTCGAAGCTCCGGCCGACCTCGGCCACCTCCACGGCGGCCCCGAACGCCTCCGACCCCTCGTCCTCGGACCGCTGGCGGTCGAGGTTGGGCCACAGGTGGGTGAGCACCAGCGCCGACGCGCCGGCGGCCCGGGCCGTCTGCCCCGCCTGGCGGGCGGACAGGTGCTGCATGGCGCCCTCCAGCGACCGGGGGACGGTGGCCTCCACCAGAGCCAGGTCGAGCCCCGGTCCCAGCGCCTCCAGCGACCAGCCCGGCCCGGTGTCGGCCGAGTAGCCGAGCGACCGGCCCGCCCCCGGCGCGTCCACCCGCACCGCCAGCGTCTCGGGCCCGTGGTCGGTGCGGGAGAACGTGAGGTCGAACGTGCCCACCGTGACCTTGTCGCCGCCGGCCACGTCGTTCCAGTCGACCCACGGGGACATGTCCTGGTAGGCGTGACGGCGCAGCCCCGAGGGGGCGTAGACGGGGAAGTCCTGCTTCAGCAGCACGAAGCGAAGCACGTTGTGCCAGCCCTCCAGATCGGTCCAGTGGTCGGGGTGCTCGTGGCTGAGGACGACGGCGTCGACCTGCCCCGGCTCGACGTGGCGCTGGAGGTTGGCCAGCGTCCCCGAGCCGGCGTCGAGCCACAGCCGCGTGCTGCCGTCGTCGACGAGGTAGCCGCTGCACGCGGAGCCCGCGCCGGGGTACGAGCCGGAGCACCCCAGGACGGTGAGGGTCACTCCCATCGCCACTCCTCCACTCCGTCGAGCTCGGGGCCCAGCAGCCGGGCGCCGAGGGCGCGGAACCATGCCACGTCGCCCGACGAGATGAAGCGGTGGCGGCCCAGGCGGTGGGGCGTGGCCGTCATCCGCCGGTCGAACAGCACCGCCCTCACCTCGAAGGCGGTCTCGTCGGCCGACGACACGAGCACGACGCCCCGCCCCATCACGTCGCCGATGGTGCGGGCGAGGAAGGGGTAGTGGGTGCAGCCCAGCAGCAGGGTGTCGACGGCGGCCTGGCGCACGGGCGCCAGCAGCCGCTCGGCCAGCACGTAGGCCTCGTCGGTGGCGGTCTCCCCCCTCTCCACCAGCTCCACGAACCCGGGGCACGAGGCGCACGTGAGGCGGACGTCCTTGCCGGTGTCGATCACCGCCGTCTGGTACGCACCCGAGCCGATGGTGCCGACCGTCCCGATCACGCCGATGCGGCCGTTGCGGGTGGCGGCCACCGCCGCCCGCACACCCGGCTCGATCACCCCGACCACCGGCACCGGGCAGTCCTTGCGGAGAACGTCGAGGGCGGCGGCGGTGGCGGTGTTGCACGCCACCACCAGCAGCTTCACGTCATGGTGGTCGCACAGGAGGTCGGCGATCTGCTGGGCGTACGACCGCACGTCGTCGAGGGGGCGGGGGCCGTAGGGGTAGCGGCCGGTGTCGCCGAAGTAGACGAGGTCCTCGGCGGGCAGGAGGTCGATGACGGCCCGGGCCACCGTCAGCCCCCCGAAGCCGCTGTCGAACATGCCGATGGGCCGGTCGTCCATGGCGGGCTCAGAAGTAGACGATCCGGGAGGCACGTTCCACGACCACGTCGATGTCGTCGGTCCACAGGCCGGTGGACAGGTACTTCCAGCCCCCGTCGGCCAGCATGACGACGATGACCCCCTCGTCCAGCTGGCGGGCCACCCGCACCGCACCGGCCACCGCCGCTCCCGACGAGATGCCGGCGAAGATGCCGGTGTCGCAGGTGAGCCGCCGCGTCCACTCCACCGACTCCCGGGGGCGGACTATCACCTTTCGGTCGAGCACGTCGGGGTCGAAGATGGGCGGCACGTAGCCGTCGTCGAGGCTGCGCAGCCCCTGCACCACCTCGCCGGCGGGCGGCTCCACGGCCCACACCTTCACCGCCGGGTTGCGCTCCTTGAGGTAGCGCCCCACGCCCATGAGGGTGCCGCTCGTGCCCAGCCCCGAGACGAAGTGGGTCACCTCCGGGCAGTCGGCCCAGATCTCGGGCCCGGTGCCGGTGTAGTGCGCCCGCACGTTGGCGGGGTTGCCGTACTGGTACAGCATGACCACCTCGGGCAGGTCCTTGGCCAGCCGCTCGGCCGTGCGTACCGCTCCGTTCGACCCCTCGTCGCCCGGCGACTCGATCACCTCGGCCCCGAAGATCTCCAGCAGTTGGCGGCGCTCGGGCGACACGTTCCCGGGCAGGACGACCCGCAGGGGGTACCCCTTGAGCCGGCACACCATGGCCAGGCCGATGCCGGTGTTGCCCGACGACGGCTCGAGGATGGTCTGGCCCGGCCTCAGGGTGCCGTCGGCCTCGGCCGCCTCCACCATGGCCAGGGCGATGCGGTCCTTGACCGAGCCGCCCGGGTTCTGGCCCTCGAGCTTGGCCAGGATGCGGACGCCCGGGGTGGGGCTGAGCTGGCTGACCTCCACCAGGGGCGTGTCGCCGATGAGCTCGAGGACCGAGCGGCGGACGGCCACGCCGGGCGTGAGAGGCGCGTCAGCCGCCGGCGACGGCCGGCAGGACCGAGATCACGTCGTCGTCGGACACCTTGGTCTGCAGGTGGTCGAGGAAGCGGATGTCCTCGTCGTTGCGGTAGACGTTGACGAACTTGTGGAGCTTGCCGTCCTCGGTGATGAGCTGGCCGGCGAGGAGGGGGAACTGGCGGATGACGTCCTCGAACACCTCCGCCACCGTGGACCCGCTCGCCTGGATGGTGGCCTGGCCGCCGGCGTGCTGGCGGAGGACGGTCGGCAGGTGGACCTCGAGAGGCATCGCCGACGACTCTAGTGGTCCTCCACCTCCACCGGTTCCTCCGTCACCTCGCCGGCCACGATGCGGAACGAGCGCAGCACCGGCTCGGGGTGGCGCAGCGACACGATCACGAAGTGCCAGTCGGGCCAGCCCGCTTCGGCCACGTCGGTGGGCGACGGCCAGGCGTCGGTGTGGGTGTGGGAGTGGTACACCCCGGTGAGGGTGAGGCCCCGGGCGCCGGCGTCGTCGTCGGCCGCCGCCACGTCGAGGGGGTGGGGCTCGTAGACCTTGGCCGAGGCCCGTATGTTGCGGCACGGGTAGACGGCGGCGATGTCGCCCCCGTCCGATCCGGCCGGGGCCGCGAGCAGGCCGCAGACCTCCTCGGGCACGCCGTCGAGGGCGTGGGCGACGATGGCCAGGTGGTGGGTGCGGCTGAGCCGGAGCATGGAGGGGCGAGGGTACCGTCGGGGGCGTGGCGAAGATGAAAGCCGCTCGCAGGCAACTGGCGCCCGCCGGCCCCGCCGTCAAGGTGGTGGCCAAGAACCGCCGCGCCCGCCACGACTACGACATCCTCGAGACCCTCGAAGCCGGCATCGCCCTGGTGGGCACCGAGGTGAAGTCGTTGCGGGAGGGCCAGATCCAGCTCAAGGACTCCTACGCCCGCGTCGTGGAGGGGGAGCTGTGGCTGGTCGGGGTGCACGTGTCGCCCTACGCCCAGGCCGACGGGTTCGGAGGCCACGACCCGGAACGGCCCCGAAAGCTCCTCCTCCACCGGTCCGAGATCGCCAAGCTGGCCAACCGGGTGGCGCTGGAGTCGCTCACCCTCGTGCCCCTCTCGGTCTACTTCAAGGAGGGCAGGGCCAAGGTCGAGCTGGCCCTGGCCCGGGGGCGCAAGCGCCACGACAAGCGGTCGGCCATCGCCGAGCGGGACGCCAGCCGGGAGGCGCAGCGGGCGCTGGCCCGCCGCCACCGGGAAGCGTGAGGGGCGGCCGGGCGTTTACTCTGGGTGCCAACCGACACACAGGGGGTGCATGGTTTCGACTTCGGTCGTCGAGATGGGAGAAGCGAGCCGTGGTCTCCGGAGCCACGTAAAAGAGCCGGAAACCAAAACACAAACGCCGACAAAGAGCCGGCACTTCTCGCTGCTTAGCCAGTGAGAACGTTCGCCCGGTCCCAGCCCTGCGGACCGGACACGAGCGTCATGCAGCAGGGCTTACCCGGTGAGCGCCGTCAGCGAGCCCGCCGGGGACACCTCAGCTGACTGGGGCAGCCGTCCGGAGCCGACGACGGCCGGCCGCCCGAGATCACCCCGTCGGCTGCGCTCGGAGAAGGCCCATCGAGAACCCGAAGGACGAGGGTTCGATTCCCTCCACCTCCACCAAACGCTTGACGTTCCAACCCGTCCACCGCGGTCTGGTCTGCGCCTACCTGTCGATCGGGAGGAGCTCGAACTCGCCATCGGCCGCCCGGAACGTCACGGTGAAGTAGCGGAAGAACGACGCGTGGCCGAGCAGTCCCCACGAATACGGCCACGGATCGCAGAACCCGACCTCGGCGTCCCAGGCGTACCGATCGGCCGCCAGCCGGACGGTCGCGAAGCGCGCTCGCGTCGAACCCCCTCCGATACCGAACGCCACGGGTGGGGCCTGGTCGAGGCCAACGCCAGAGTCGGCCGCCACCCACGCGGGAACCAGCGTGTGCACGGCGCCACTGTCGACCAGGCACGGCACCAACACGTCTTCAACGTCACCGAAGCTCACGTCGAGCAGGGGTCGGGGCCAGTTCCCGGCCGCGCGAGGCAGTTCGGTGTACGGGACGATCACGGGCTGGACAGCATGGACCCGGCGTCGCCGGGGTTCGCGGGCACGCGCCAGACCCTCGCTCGCCGCCCATGACGGCGAAGCCATCGGGTGACCGACCCGGGGTCGTCTGCGGCATAGACGATCTCCGAACCCACTTGGGCCACCCATCGTCCTGCGTGGGCTTCGAGACCGCTGGGGTCGCCCGTCGTCGAGGCAGGTGCGCCAGCGCCGCCGGGATCCGCGCCTTGACTCCGACGGTGGACTCCGAAGCCGAGACGGCGAAGTATGGCGCGAGCCTGGTGGGTCGTGAAGTCGGCACGGTCGAGGCCGGTGAGGAGGGCCAGCACCTGCTTTGGTGGGAACCGTCGCCCGCTGACAACGACGTAGTGCTCGACGATGGGCTCCGGGTCGACGCTCTCGAGCAACGACTCGACGGTCGAGGCATCGAACTCGTAGCGGTGGCCTGCAACTGTTGCGACCGTCATCCTCCCCCCTCGGTGCCCCTGCCTCGTACTCTCTGTATCGTACTCTCTGTGTTGTACTTACGGGGGTGAGGCGCGGGCCGACCCAGACCGTAAAGTCTCGAACGTGGCGCGGTCATGACCGGGATGGAGATCCTCAGCCGGGAGGAGTGCTTCCGTCTCCTGGCGAGCCGGAAGGTCGGCCGCCTCGGGTTCATGCTCGACGACCAGCCGCTGGTGCTGCCCGTCAACTACTCCCTCGTCCGCGACATCGTGGTGTTCAGGACGGGGTCGGGGGCGAAGCTGGGCGCCGCCGTCGGCCACAAGGTCGCCTTCGAGGTCGACTCGGGCGGAGAGGGAGAGGTGACCGGCGTCTGGAGCGTTCTCGTGCAGGGCGTGGCCGAGGACATCACCGACGCTGCCGACGCGCTCAACGTCGCGCTGCGAGAAGGCGCCATCCACCCCTGGGTCTCCGACGTCAGGGACCACTACATCCGCGTGATCCCCCACGTCATCTCGGGGCGCTGGCTCGGCGACTGATTCGGTTGACGGGAGGGCCGGCTCAACGGGTTAGGTTGGCCCGCGGAGGTGGTGCCCATGGCGGTGCTGGTGGCGTACGCCAGCAAGCACGGTTCGACCCGGGGCGTGGCCGAGGCGATCGGGGCGGTGCTGCAGGAGTCGGGCCGGCAGGCCGACGTCCTTCCCCTCAGCGCCGGCCCCGACCCGGCCGGCTACGAGGCGGTCGTGCTCGGCAGCGCCATCTACTACGGGTCGTGGCTCGACGACGCCTACGCCTTCTGTGAGCGGCACCGCGCCGCTCTGGCCCAGCGGCCGCTGTGGCTGTTCAGCGTGGGCCCGCTCGGCACCGAGGTGGAGGACAAGGCCGAGCAGCCCCACGACATCGACGAGCTGCGCCA
>DATLGZ010000102.1:0-2478 GCA_035540235.1 Acidimicrobiales bacterium
CCAGTGCGGCGGCGAGGATGGCCTCGCGGTCGAGCGCGACCGGTCGCGACCTGGGCGCGACTGCTGGCACCGTGCCTCCCCCTGGACTGCCGAGAAATGGTGGGGCTACCACCCTTGCCGACATCGTACGTACTACGTACGATCGCCACAAGAGGCGATTGGCAAGACCGGAGCTGTCACAACCGGGCTCAGGGCGCGGCCGCCAGGCGGGAGCGCCGAGGAGGGGACTTCGATGCGCATCTCACCCCAGTCGCTGGCTCGGGCCAGCAGCCGCAACCCGTGGCGGACGATCGTCGCCTGGATCGGGGTCATCGTCATCGCCGGCGCCCTGACCAGCGCTCTGCTGGGCAAGGCCACCACCCAGGAGTTCGCCTTCACCAACGAGCCGGAGTCGGTGCGGGCGGCCCAGCTCATCGAGGACAAGCTCCGGGGGCCGCACCGGGCCACCGAGGTCTTCATCGTCCGCTCCGGCGGCCCGGTCGTCGACGACCCCGCCTTCAAGGCGTTCGTCGAGGGCCTGCAACTGCAGCTCCAGGGCCTCGGGCAGGACAAGGTCCTGGCCGCCCAGACCTACTACGGGACGCAGGACCAATCGATGGTGTCCCAGGACCGCCGCACCACCCTGGTGGTGGCCGTGCTCGCCGGGTCCCTCGAGGACGCGGGGGAGAAGGCGGCCGACATGCGCCGGGTGGCCGAGGCCCACAACCGCGACGGCTTCACCACCCAGGTCTTCGGCGCCGGCACGCTGGCCGAGGACTTCGCCAGGGTGGCCGAGGAGGACCTGGCCAAGGGCGAGTCGGTGGGGGTGATGGCCGCCCTCATCATCCTCGTGGTGGTGTTCGGGGCGCTGGTGGCGGCCGTGCTGCCCATCCTCATGGCCGTGGCCGCCATCGCCATCGCCATCGGGGTAGTGGCCGTCGTGGGCCAGATCAGCCAGTTCTCCTTCTTCGTCACCAACATGATCACCATGATGGGGCTGGCGGTGGGGATCGACTACTCCCTCTTCGTCGCCTCCCGCTACCGGGAGGAGCGGGCCCGGGGCCTGGAGAAGCTCGATGCCATCGAGGCGGCCGGCGCCACCGCCAGCCGGGCCGTGCTGTTCAGCGGCATGACCGTGGTCCTCGCTCTCCTGGGCATGCTCATCGTGCCCAGCACCGTCTTCCGCAGCCTGGCCGCCGGAGCCATCTTCGTGGTGATCGCGGCGGTGATGGCCACCATGACCCTGCTCCCCGCCCTGCTCGGCCTGCTGGGCGACCGGATCAACCGGGGCAGCATCCGGCGCACGGCGACCGCCGGCGGCGTCGGCAAGGAGGGTGGCTTCTGGGACAAGGTGAGCCACGCGGTGATGGCCCGCCCCGCCGTCAGCCTCGCCGTGGGCGTGTTCGTGCTGCTGGCGGCGGCCTGGTCGGTCACCGACATGCGCACCGGCTACTCGGGCGTGAGCACCCTGCCCGACAGCTTCGAGTCCAAGCAGGCCTTCACCGCCCTGGCCCGCGACTTCTCCGGAGGCCTGAGCTCGCCGGTAGAGGTGGTCATCGACGGGCGGATCGACGACCCCGCCGTCCAGTCCGGCATGCGCACCATCCAGGGATCGCTGGCCGCCTTCGGGCAGTTCGGGCCCAGCCACGTCGAGGTCAACGAGGCGCGCGACCTGGCGGTGATAAGCGCTCCCGTCAACGGCGACCCGTCGTCGCGGGCGGCCACCGACTCGATCCCGCGGCTGAGGGACGTCGTCGGCCAGGCGCTGCCCGCGGGCGGTCCCGCGGTGGGGCTGGTCGGGGGCGAGACCGCCTTCAACAAGGACTTCTTCGACCTGACCGCCCGCTACACGCCCATCGTGTTCGTGTTCGTGCTCGGCCTCTCGTTCCTGCTGCTGACCCTCGCCTTCCGATCGGTGGTGGTGCCGGTCAAGGCCATGCTCATGAACCTGCTGTCGGTGGGGGCTGCCTACGGCCTCATCGTCCTGGTCAGCCAGAAGGGGGTGGGAGCCGGCCTGCTCGGGTTCCAGCAGGTGGAGGCCATCGAGGCGTGGCTGCCCCTGTTCCTCTTCTCGGTGCTGTTCGGGCTGTCGATGGACTACCACGTGTTCCTGCTGTCGAGGATCCGGGAGCACTACGACCTGACCGGGGACAACACCGCCTCGGTGGCCTACGGCGTGCGCACCACGGCCGGCATCATCACCGGGGCGGCGCTCATCATGGTGGCCGTGTTCGGCGGGTTCGCCTCCGGGCGGCTCGTGATGTTCCAGCAGATGGGCTTCGGGCTGGCGGTGGCCGTCTTCATCGACGCCACCATCGTCCGCTCGGTGCTGGTGCCGGCCAGCATGAAGCTGCTGGGCAACCGCAACTGGTACCTGCCGCCCTGGCTCCAGTGGCTGCCCAAGGTCAGCGTCGAGGGGCCCCACGCCCGGCCCGCCCCGGTGGGCGAGCCCCCGGCGGGGCGGGCCGGGCGTGGGGCCCCTCGACGCTGACCTTGGGC
>DATLGZ010000103.1:0-1571 GCA_035540235.1 Acidimicrobiales bacterium
GGGGCGCCGGCCATCGACTGCCGCACCACCACCTGCAACGTCTTCGTCACCACCGAGGAGAAGTACGCCTTCCACACCATCGGCTTCTCCGGCGGGTCGGCCCCCCGCCACGACGTGCCCGCCGACTTCGACGGAGACGGCGACACCGACGTGTCGATCTACCGCCCCAGCACCGGCCAGTGGTTCATCAACGGGGTGACGCCCGGCCTCGTCACCTGGGGCGCCAGCGGCGACATCCCCGTGCCCGCCGACTACACCGGCGACAACCGGGCCAACCCCGCCGTCTACCGGCCGTCCACCGGGCAGTGGTTCATCAACGGCGGCAGCCCGGGGCTGGTCACCTGGGGGACCACGGGCGACATCCCCGTGCCCGCCGACTACACCGGCGACGGGCGGGCCGACGTGGCCGTCTACCGGCCCTCCACCGGGCAGTGGTTCATCAACGGCGGCAGCCCCGGCCTGGTGACGTGGGGCTCGTCGGGCGACATCCCCGTGCCCGGCGACTACACCGGCGACGGGCGGGCCGACGTGGCCGTCTACCGCCCCTCCACCGGGCAGTGGTTCATCAACGGCGGCAGCCCCGGCCTCATCACCTGGGGCGCGTCGGGCGACATCCCCGTGCCCGGCGACTACAACAACGACGGCCGCTGGGACGCCGCCGTCTACCGCCCCTCCACCGGCCAGTGGTTCGTCCACAACGTGGGGGCGGTCACCTGGGGCACCAGCGGCGACATCCCCCTGCCCCTGCCCCACGCCATCTACCGCACCATCTCGTAGCCGCTGACCCGGCGGGCCCGGCCGCCGCCGCCCCGGCCGGCCGGTCAGGCCCAGGTGCGGGTGGAGAGCAGCTCGAGGATGCGGGGGGCCAGCTCGGGGCGGCAGAGGAGGAGGTCGGGCGACCACGGCCGGGGCTGGTTGAAGGCCAGGGGCGAGCCGTCGAGGCGGGACACGTGCAGGCCGGCGGCCCCTGCCACCGCGGCGGGGGCGGCCACGTCCCACTCCCACTGGCCGCCGGCGTGCACGTAGGCGTCGGCCTGGCCGGTCACGACCGCCGCCGCCTTGGCCCCGGCCGAGCCGAGGTGCACGACCTCGCCGCCCAGCTCGGAGGCCAGATCGAAGACCACCGCGGGGGCCCGGCTGCGGCTGGCCACGATGCGCACCGAGCCAAGCGGCCGCGGTGGCAGGGCCGGGAGGCGGGCGGACGACAACGTGATCCCCTGGGCGGGCAGGGCGACCGCCCCGCAGGCGAGGACGCCGTCGACGGCCAGGGCGACGTGCACGGCCCAGTCGGTGCGGCCGTCGTCGGCGAACTCGCGGGTGCCGTCCACGGGGTCCACGATCCACACCCGGTGGGCAGCGAGGCGGGCGGGGTCGTCGGCCCCCTCCTCCGACAGCACCGCGTCGCCGGGCCGGGCGGCCAGCAGGGCGGCGACGATGTGGCGGTGGGCGGCGGCGTCGCCGGCGTCGCCCAGGGCGCGCCCGGCGAGCCCGCCGGGGTCGGCCCGCAGCCGGAGGACGAGCTTGCCGGCGGCGGTGGCGACGTCCTCGGCCAGGGCGGCATCGCCCGGACC
>DATLGZ010000104.1:0-1505 GCA_035540235.1 Acidimicrobiales bacterium
GTGCAGGCCGGCCAGCCCGGCGCCGGCGCCCGCCTGCTCATGGGCAAGTCGTCCGACGACGGCCGCTCGTGGACCGGCAAGGTGGTCGACACCTCGGGGACGGTGTGCGTGCCCTGCCTGACCACGCCCGAGGCGGCCGTCGACCCGAGCACGGGCGACGTCTACGTGGTGTTCGAGCAGAGCGACAGCGGGCCGCCCGGTCCCCGTGACGACCGCAACATCTGGTTCCTGCGCTCCGGCGACGGCGGGGAGACGTGGAGCGAGCGCCAGCAGCTCAACGATGACGACAATCCCAACCGCCGCCCCAACTACGACCAGATGTTCCCGGGCATCAGCATCGCCCCCAACGGCCGCATCGACGTGGCGTGGTGGGACTTCCGCAACGACGCCCTCTACAACTCCGCCGGCAACGGCAACACCACCCGCCGGGACGCCACTTGCTTCGACATCTACTACACCTCTTCGACGGACGGCGGCCGCACGTGGGCGCCCAACTCCCGTATCAGCGACCGCAGCATGAACCAGTGGGAGGGGCTGGCCATGCACCCCTACTACGACCTGCGCGCACCGGTGGGGGTGGCCTCGACCGACGAGGAGGCGTACGTCGCCTGGTCGGACTCCCGCCACGGGTCGTTCGAGCTGCCCACCGAGGACGTCTTCTTCGGCCGGGTGGTCCACGTCGACCGGCTGGCGGCGGGCGGTGAGCCGGCCGTCAAGACGTCGTCGCTGCTGCTCGGCCTGGCCATCGGGTTGGTGGTCGCGGGCCTGGCCGTGTCGGCCATGGCGTGGCGGGCCCGGCAGGCGACGTAGGCGCAGGCGGTACCGTCGCTGCCGCATGTTCGTCAAGATCTGCGGCACGACCAGCGAGGAGGACGCCCTTCTGGCGGTGGCCATGGGGGCCGACGCGGTGGGCTTCGTCTTCGCGCCGTCCCCCCGCCAGATCAGCCCGGGCCGGGCCGCCGACATCGTCAAGCGGCTGCCCCGCGAGGTGCTCACGGTGGGAGTGTTCCGGGACGAGGCCCCCGCCCGGGTGGTGGAGATCGTCAACACCAGCGGGCTGCGGGCCGCCCAGCTGCACGGCCACGAGACCGCCGAGCAGGCCCTCTACGTGCGGGAGCGGGTGCCCCTGCTCATCCAGGCCTTCCCCGCCGGCGACCCGGCCCTGGCCCGGGTCTTCGACTACAAGGCCGACGCCCTGCTCCTCGACGCCGCCACCCCCGGGTCGGGGCAGGTGTTCGACTGGAGCATGGCCGAGGTGCCCGACGGCATCCGTCTCATCCTGGCCGGGGGGCTCACCCCCGACAACGTGGCCGCCGCCATCGCCGCCGTCCACCCGTGGGGGGTTGACGTGGTGAGCGGGGTGGAGGCCTCGCCGGGGCGGAAGGACGCCGTCAAGGTGCGGGCCTTCGTGGCCGCCGCCAAGGCCGCCGGCAGGGGCGACGGCAAGGGCGACGGCAGGGGCGACGACGGGGGCGACGACGAGGGGGCCGACGCCGGCCCCGGTC
>DATLGZ010000105.1:0-1715 GCA_035540235.1 Acidimicrobiales bacterium
TCCGCCTGCCACCTGCTGGAGGAGCTGGCCGAGGCCTGCGGGCCCCACGGAGACCTCATCGCCGAGAGCGACCTCAACGACCCCCGCGTGGTGCGGGACCGGTCGCTCGGCGGCTACGGGATCGACGCCCAGTGGAGCGACGACCTCCACCATGCGCTGCACGCCGTGCTCACCGGCGAGCGGGACGGCTACTACGCGGACTTCGGGTCGATGCACCAGCTGGCCAAGGCCCTTCGCCAGGCCTTCGTCTACGACGGTTGCCACGCCCGCCACCGCCGCCGCCGCCACGGACGGCCGCCGGCGGGGCTGGAGCCGGGCCGCTTCCTGGCCTACGCCCAGACCCACGACCAGGTGGGCAACCGGGCCAGGGGCGAGCGGCTCAGCCACCTGGTCGGTCCCGGGCGGGTGCGGGCGGCGGCCGCCCTCGTGCTGTGCTCGCCGTTCGTCCCCATGCTGTTCCAAGGCGAGGAGTGGGGGGCCGCCACCCCCTTCCAGTACTTCACCGACCACGACGACCCCGAGCTGGGCCGGGCGGTGAGCGAGGGGCGGCGGCGGGAGTTCTCCGGCTTCGGGTGGGCCCCCGAGGACGTGCCCGACCCGCAGGACCGGGCCACCTTCGAGCGGTCCCGGCTCGACTGGGGTGAGCCTCACCGGGAGCCTCACGCCTCCCTCCTCGACTGGCACCGCCGCCTCGTCGCCCTCCGCCGCCGCCACCGCCTCCACGAGGGCGGGTTCACCAGCGTTGACGTCCACGTCGACGAGGAGGCCCGCTGGCTCGTGCTCGACCGGGGGCCGGTGGTGCTGGCCCTGAACGTGGGCGACCGGCCCGCCGACGTTCCCCTGGGCGACGGCCACACCGGCGAGGTGGCCCTGGCGTGGGGCGAGGTCGACGTCGGCCCGGCGAGCGCCCGCCTGGGCCCCGACTCGGTGGTGGTGGTCACCGTTTAGGGTGGCCGGATGGCCGATCGAACCAAGCCGTCAGTGCAGATCCCGCCGGGCACGCCGCCGCCCCAGCTGGTGGTGGAGGACATCGAGGAGGGCGAGGGCGAGCAGGCCCGGGCCGGCCACAGCGTCTCCGTCCACTACGTCGGGGTGGCGTGGAGCACGGGCCGCCAGTTCGACGCCTCGTGGGACCGGGGCCAGCCGTTCTCCTTCGGGCTGGGCAAAGGTCAGGTCATCGCCGGCTGGGACCAGGGCGTGGCGGGCATGAAGGTGGGTGGCCGCCGCAAGCTGACGATCCCGCCCTCGCTCGGCTACGGCAAGCGGGGGGCGGGCGCCGCCATCGCCGGCGACGAGACCCTCGTCTTCGTGGTCGACCTCCTGGGCGTGCGGTAGCGCTGGCAAGCGCCGCCCGACCGCAACTAGGTCAGCCGCCTCAGCGGGGGCGGCGGGTCGCCCGGTGCTCCCAGCAGGGGTGGTGCCAGTGGCGGCGGAGGTCAGGAGCATCCCGCGGCACGACCACGAGGTGGCCGGTTCCGGGCGGGATCTCCTGGTTGCAGCCGGGGCAGAGGTAGGCCTTGACCGCCTGGTAGGGCTGGATGCGGCGGACCTCGACGTCGCCCACTCAGTGGGTCGCGGCCCAGGCCAGCAGGTCGTCGGCCGAGCGGGCGTTGACCACCCGCTCGAGGGGCACGCCGCCGCGGGCGGCCCGCACGCAGCCGTTCATCTGCCACTCCAGCTGCCCGGGGGCGTGGGCGTCGGTGTCGATGGCGAAC
>DATLGZ010000106.1:0-2307 GCA_035540235.1 Acidimicrobiales bacterium
GTCTCGGGTCATCCACCGCCCCTCAGCTTGGGCGGCCGTACCCGGCTCCTTCTCCACCCCGCATCACTCGAGGCGGCTCCGCCCTCGTCCGGGGGCGACGCCGGCCCGGGATGAGCCGAGCCGCGTCGGCCGCCACGGCCGTGATGTTGTGGGCCGCGATGCGGTGCAGGGAGTACCGCGGTCTGGTGTCCTCGGGCTGGACCTTGGCAAGCGGCGAGTACCGGTCGACGTGAGCGGACACGCGATTGCCCGGCTCGACGGTGATGTGCAGGCTGTCGCACCACGCCACTTCACGGAGGGAGATCTTGCCTCGGTGGAAGAGGGCGCCCAGCCTGGTATCACGGCGGAACCGCCCCGTCTCCTCCAGTTCTCGCAAGAACGCGCCGGTGTCCTCGACGGTGAACCGATGGGTCGGGCCCCGCGACCTCTGGTGCGGTTCGGCGTGCAACGCTGACTCCAGGCCCAGCGTCGTCAGGCGGTGGATCACGTGCCCGGCGGGACGACGGCGGTGCGAACCGGGACCGCCCCGTAGCTCGCGGACCGGCCAGCCCCGTTGATCCGCCACCACGCGCAGCCGGCGGTCTGGATTCACCGCCTCGGGATGGCCGACCAGCTCCAGGAGGGGAAGGTCGTTGATCGAGTCGGAGTACGCAGAGGAGGTGGCCAGGTCTACGCCGGCGGCGGCGGCGTAGGCCTCGACGGCCGATGCCTTGGCCGCTCCCTGGAGGATCGGGCCGGTCAGGCGACCGGTGTACCGCCCGTGATCGTCCACCTCGGCCCGTGTGCCCAGCGCTCCGGTCATGCCGAGCCCCTGAGCCACCACCTCCGCCAGTTCGACCGGAGCGGCGGTCGTGACGAACGTGGCGGCCCCATCGATTCGATGCTGGTCGACGAGCATGGTCATGTCCCGGTAGACCGTGGGCAGGATGAGCGACTCGGCGATCTCCTGGGCGAGAGCCCACATGTCGGCCTGAGCGCGGCCGGCTACGAACTCGAGGGCCGCCCGCGTCGAGCTCTCGACGTGAGGCGTGGCGTCGGACCGGCTGAACCGCAGGGAGAACCGGCGTAAGCCGAAACGGAGGATGTCATAGCGGTCGTAGAAGTTCCGCTGGTGGAGGCCTTGCGCCAAGGCCATGAGACTCGAACCGGGCACCAGGGTCCTGTCGAGGCCGAAGAAGGCGCCGGGGCGGAGCCCGCGTGCTGGGGGGTCGCTGGGGATGCGTACGCCGTCGGGCGCGCCAGGGGTGCAGTGCATGAGAGACGCTCCGGGGGAGACGAGGGGGCTGCAGGCGGGTGATCCGCGTCATCGCGCCAAGAGGATGCGAGAGCGGACGAACCGGGCGGGAGCCAGGGGAAGACTCACCTTAGCAGCTTGTGAAGCGATTCACGAGCCCGTGAACGTGGCGGCGGGCGCCGCCGGCCCGAGCCCTTCGACCCAGCGGCGGGCGGGAGGGGGATGCTCACTTCGCCGCCGCACCGCTGCGCACCGGAACGGGGGAAATCAGGTGAAGGCGTCGAGCCCCGCCACCGTGGCGGCGGCGGCCAGAGCCGACCACAGGCACAGCCCGGCCGCCATCCATCGCAGGACCCGACCCTTCTCTGCCCCGATAGCCAGGGCCGCGAGGGTGGCGATGTGCGTGCCGGTCGTCAGTGGGGCGAGCAGGGCGAAGCCGGGCACGCCCCAGCGCTGGGCGAGCTGGCGCGCTCGCTGGGACCGACGGCTCGGGTGCTCGGCGGGGGGCCGGCGGCGGCGCCACCTGCGCACGAGCTCGCTCCCGCCGACGGCTACCAGTGCCACGGTGCTGAGGTTTCCCGCCAGAGCGATGATCGCCGTCGGCGCCGGCGACAGCCCGGCCAGCACTCCGGCGGGGATGACCACGAGGACTTCCAGCACCGGCGTGGCGGCGGCGAGGAACACCACGACGTAGGGCCACCAACCGCCGCCGTCGAACGTCAGCTCCATCACGCACCTCCGAAGGGGTGCGTCGTCTTTGCAGACCGGGTACGGCGCACATCTCGTCCGGGGCGCCCACTGACCGCAGGCCCGGCCCCAGGATACCGACGGCCGGTCCCGCCCAGGCCCACGGCCTGAGCCGCTGAAGGTCCCATCCACGGCCTCGACACGATCGGCCATGTTCTGCAAGCCGGAAGCGCCCCGACGTTGTGAGCGGCTGCGCCCACGCCGCGATGACGAGGGCGTAGACGGCGGTGATGAAGCCGGCGAGGGCGCCGAAGACCAGGTGCGCGACCCCGACGGAAACAACGTGGAGGCTGTCCACCTGCCGTCCCAGATTTAGGACACCACCG
>DATLGZ010000107.1:0-3010 GCA_035540235.1 Acidimicrobiales bacterium
GGCCGACGCGGGGGCGACCGAGGTGGTGGTGGCCGGGCGCACCCGCACCCGGGTGCAGTCGGTGGCCGCCCTGGCCGGCGAATGCGGGCGGGTGGGGGTGGCGGCCGACGCGGGAGAGGCCGACCTGGTCGTCAACGCCACCCCCCTGGGCATGGTGGGCGAGGCCACCCTGGGCCAGCTCCCCGTCGACCCCGCCCACCTCGGTCCCGGCCAGCTGGTGGTCGACCTGGTGCCCAACCCGGCCGTCACCGCCCTGGTGGAGGCGGCCCGAGAGCGGGGCGCGGTAGCGGTCAACGGCATCGGCATGCTCGTGCACCAGGCCGCTCTCGCCTTTCGCATGTGGACCGGCCAGGACGCGCCGGTGGCGGCCATGTCGGCCGCCGCCCTGGCCGAGCTGGCCTCCGCCGGCCGTTGAACGCCGCCGCCGTCGCCGCCATCGGGGTGCTCGGCCTGCTGGCCGGCCTCGTCCTCAACGTGGTCATCGACCGCGTGCCCGGCCGCCAACCCCTGCTGGCGGCCCGCTTCCGCTGCCCCCGCTGCCCCGAGGAGGCGGAGGAGGGGCGGGGCTGGCCGGTGGCCCGCTGGCTCACGCCGGGCGGCCGCTGCCCCACCTGCGGGCAGCGCCTGGCGGCCCGCTACTGGCTGGTGCCGGTGGCCAACGCCGCCCTGTTCATGGCCGCCGTCGTGCGCTTCGGCGCCGACTGGGCCCTGCCCGCCTACCTGGTGCTGTTCGCCGCTCTCCTGGCCATCAGCGTGATCGACCTCCAGCTCCAGATCATCCCCAACCGCATCGTCTACCCGGCGATCTTCGCCTCGATCCCGCTGCTCGCCCTGGCCGCCTACGCCGGCGACGACTGGACGGGGCTGCGCCAGGCCCTGGTGAGCGGGGCGGTGGCGTGGCTGGCCCTGCTCCTCATCCACCTCGTCCAGCCCGGCGGCATGGGCTTCGGCGACGTGCGCCTGTCGTTCCTCCTCGGGTTGTTCCTCGGGTGGATCGACTACGGCCACGCCCTCATGGGCATCTTCCTGGGCTTCCTGCTGGGGGCGGTGGTGGGGCTGCTGCTGGTGGCGCTGCGCATCCGCTCCCGCACCGACCACGTGCCCTTCGGGCCCTTCCTGGCCGCCGGCGCGGTGATCACCATCCTGGCCGGGGGGCCGCTGGTGAGGGGCTCCCTGGGCTGAAAGCGCCCCGGTCCTCACAGACGCCGCCGGTACGATCGTCGCCATGGCCCTGCCCCGCTCCGTGGTGCTCGTGGGGATGATGGCGTCGGGCAAGACGACCACGGGCGAGGCGGTGGCCCGCCGCCTGGGGTGGGACTTCCTCGACAGCGACCGCCAGGTCGAGGAGCGGGCCGGCCGCACGGTGGAGGAGATCTGGGAGGCGGAGGGCGAGGCCGGCTTCCGCCACCTGGAGGCGGACGCCCTGGCCGACGCCTTCGAGTCGGCGGGGGAGCGGCCGGTGGTCATCGCCGCCGCCGGCGGGGTCGTGCTCGATCCCCGCAACCGGGCCCTGCTGAAGGAGCACCCGCCGGTGGTGTGGCTGCGGGCCCGCCCCGCCACCCTGGCCGGGCGGGCCGGCACCGGCGCCGGCCGCCCGCTGCTCGACGGCGACCCGGCGGCCGCCCTGGCGCGGCTGGCCGACGAGCGCCGCCCCTTCTACGAGGAGGTGGCGGGAGTGGTGGTAGACGTGGACGACCTCCGCCCCGACCAGGTGGTCGACTCGATCCTCGAGGGCATCGGGGCCCGGTGATCACCGTCCCCGTCCGGCTGTCGGAGCGGGCCTACGACGTGCTGGTGGGGGCGGGGGCCCGCCACCGCCTGGCCGAGGTCGTGCCCCTGGGCGCGGCCCGGGCCG
Source organism: Acidimicrobiales bacterium (assembly GCA_035540235.1). Lineage (GTDB taxonomy): Bacteria > Actinomycetota > Acidimicrobiia > Acidimicrobiales > AC-14 > JBFMCT01. The sequence goes on from DATLGZ010000107.1 coordinate 1,856, forward strand.
CCGTCGTCACCCAGGAGGCGGTCGGCGTGGCGGTCGACGCCGGCGTCGACCAGCGGGTCTTCGTCATCGACGAGGGCGAGGAGGCCAAGTGCCTGGAGACGGTCGAGGACCTGTGCCGGCGCTTCGCCCGCTTCGGCCTCACCCGGGCCGACGTGGTGGTGGCGGTGGGCGGCGGGGTGGTCACCGACGTGGCCGGCTTCGCCGCCGCCGTCTACCACCGGGGCGTGGCCGTGATCCACGTGCCCACCACCCTGCTGGGCCAGGTCGACGCCGCCATCGGCGGCAAGGCGGGCGTCAACCTGCCCGAGGGCAAGAACCTGGTGGGCGCCTTCTGGCAGCCGGTGTCGGTGCTGTGTGACACCGAGGTGCTGGCCACCCTGCCCGAGCGGGAGTACCGCAGCGGCCTGGGCGAGATCGCCAAGTACCACTTCCTGGAGAGGGACTCCTCCACCCCGCTCGCCGACCTCGACCTCGACGAGAAGGTGGCCCGTTGCGTGGCCATCAAGGCGGCGGTGGTGGAGGCCGACGAGCGGGAGGAGACGGGCCGGCGGGCGACCCTCAACTACGGGCACACCCTGGCCCACGCCCTGGAGACGTCGGGCCGCTACGACCTCCGCCACGGGGAGGCGGTGGCCATCGGGCTGTGCTTCGCCGCCCGCCTGGCCCGCCGCCTGGGCCGCGTCGATGACGACCGGGTGGCCGACCACGACCGGGTGGTGCTCGGCTACGGCCTGCCCACGTCGGTCCCCCCCGGCCACCACCCCGACGACCTGGTCCGCCTCATGGCCCGCGACAAGAAGGCCCTCACCGGCTACACCTTCGCCCTCGACGGGCCCAAGGGGGTCGAGGTGGTGGCCGGCGTCGAGCGGGAGGCGGTCGACGCCACCCTCGCCGAGGTGGCGTCGTGAGCGGGCCGCGCCTGGTCGTGCTGCTGTCGGGCCCCAACCTCAACCTGCTGGGCGAGCGCCAGCCGCCGATCTACGGCTCCGCCACCCTCGAAGACCTGGTGGGTGCGGCGGGCCGCCGCCCTCATCGTCAACGCCGGCGCCCTCAGCCACTACGGCTGGTCGCTGCACGACGCCCTGGCCTCCTTCGACGGGCCGGTGGTGGAGCTGCACATCTCCAACCCCGACGCCCGGGAGCCGTGGCGGCGCA
>DATLGZ010000108.1:0-3234 GCA_035540235.1 Acidimicrobiales bacterium
CCGATGCGTTCCCGAGGATGCCGTCGTTGGTCGCCGACGGGTTGGACGCCGCCGCCCCCGTCCCACCCGACCCGCCCGAGTTGCCCGACCCGGCCACCGGGTTCGAGGTCGAGCCCGACGACGCCGAGCCGGTGGTGCCCGAGTTCGTGGCGCTGGAGGAAGCCGAAGCGTCGGCCGGGGCGCCGCTGCCGCCGTTGGCGGTCGGGGTCACGTTGACGGTCGAGGCGCCGCCGTTGCCGCCGCGGGCGTCGGCGATGGCGATGCTGCTGCCGCCGGTGGCCACCGCGTTGATGGTCCCGCCGCCGATGCCGATGACGGTCTGGGTGGCCGAGCCGCCGGGGCCGGCGATGGCGAGGGCCGCGCCGCCGTCGCCGCCGGCACCGCCGCTGGAGGCGATGGTCGTGTTGTTGCCGCCGCCGCCGTGGCCGGAGGTCGTCGGGTTGACGGTGACGTCGGACGCCCCGCCGTTGCCGCCGCTGGCGTCGGCGGTGGCGATGCTGCTGCCGCCGATCGTCGTGGCCGTGACCGAGCCGCCGCCGATGCCGATGACGGTGTTGGTGGCGTCGCCGCCGGTGCCGGACACGGCGACGGCCGTGCCGCCGGCGCCGCCGCTGCCGCCGACCGAGACGATGTTGGTGTTGTTGGTCGCCGCGCCACTCGAACCGGTCTGGGCCGTCGCAGTGGAGTTGGCGCCGGTGTTGGCGACGCTGTTGGCGTTCCCCTCCGCGATCGCGTTCCCCGTGTTCCCGGTCGAGCCGGACGGGCCGCTGGTCGCCCCGCCTGCCGTCTGGGTGGCGGTGCCCAGAGGAGCGGTGTTGGAAGCCTGAGCAGTCGAGGAGGCCGGGCCCGTCCCGCCGGTGGTGCCGGAGAGGCCGGAGCCCGCCTGGGGGCCGGCGCCGGCGGAGGAGGCCGCGGAGCCGGTGGTGCCGGAGTTGTCGGAAGTTGCGCCGGCGGCGGTCGCGCCACCAGTCGAACCAGAACCTGCTGTCGGTGCTGCGGTGACGCCGGAGCTGCCACCGTTGCCGCCGCCGGCGTTGGCCGTGCTGCGGCTGGTTCCTCCGAGGGCAGTACCACTCACTGGCCCGCCGCCGATGGCGAGGGCGAAGTTCGTGGCACTGCCTGCAGTGCCACCTTGCGTGTCACCACCCACGGCGATCCCATTTGCATATCGGCCCTTGCCGATTGCAATGGCCAGTGTTTCGGCATTGCCGCCCCCATATCCACCGATTGACGTGCAATCGGCATCACCACGAATGGCGATACAAGAGGCCTTTGCATTTCTGCCATTCCCACCGGTGGTAATCGAGTTGGCACTGGAACCAATCGAGATCACCATGTGGGAAGCGTCGCCACCGAGGGGGTTGCGGTGCGTGTCCTGGGAGTGGCACCCCGAACCGATCAGCACCTCGAGCAGGTTCCCGTGACCGTCGTCGTCGCGCACCGCACGGCAGCGCGTCCCATCCGCGTTGCGGGTGAAGGTCACTCCGTTCACCGGGCTCACGCTTCTGCTGCCGTCGACGTTGGTGACCTCGTCACTGTTGTGACCCGAGAGGGCGCCGGCGGTGGCGGCCTTGCCGAGCGCCGACGGCGACGTCGACGGTCCGGCGATGGTGGCCGCGGCGGCGAAGGTCGTCAGGGTGGCGGGGGAACTTCCCCCCGAGCCCGACGTCGGGCTGGCGAGCGGCGCGGCCGGGGCGGAGGCCTCCCCCGTCGCCTTCGACGTCTCGGTCACCGTGGTGGTGCCGGCCGTCGTCGGGGCGGTGGTGGTGCTCGTCGTCTCGGACGGCTTCACGGCGGCCGACCCACTGGGTTGCGTCGGTACGGTCGTCGTGGTCGCGCTGATCTGCTGGAGCAGGGCGAGCGACGGCTTCGACCCTCCGGTCCCGGTGGGGACGGTGGTGGTCGGCGCCGCGGTCGCGGTGGCGGGCGCAGCCGTGGTCGGCGTGGTGGTGGCGGGAGCCGCCGTCGTCACCGGGCTGGCTGCTGTATTGCTGGTGGACGTCCCCTGGGACTGGGTACCCGCGGCCGTGGTGGCCGGAGCAGTCTCGGCGGAGGCGGGCCCGGCGTTCAGCACCAGGAAGAGACCAGCGAGAAGCGCGAAGGATGCGACCCACCTCAGGGGCCTCACCACCTCGTTCCTCGTGCTGGAGCTCATTCGGGCTGAACCGGCCGCCTTCGGTGGGCTGCGAGCGCGGGGGTCGTGGACCTCCGCAGGGACGAGGGAAGTAAACCACGGCCAGAAGGGCCTGCCAAGGGACCTTTGGCCCTCTGACCTGCGCTTTTTCCCCTGTTGGAACGTGTTGGAAAGCACCAACGGATCCCGTTGGAATGCCGTTCCCTACCTAGCCCTCCGGACCGCCGGCGTTATCCACAAGATGTCACGGCCAAAGAATTTCTGCCGTCACCGGGGCCACCGGGCCGGGCCCCTGCTCGTGATGGAGCAGCCGGGCCTCGGATCCGGCCTCCAAGGTGGCCCTGATGGAAAGAGAGCCGCCTCCTTCGACCGTCGCCAGGGCTCTGTTGGAAACGCCGGCTCCGACCGCGGTCAGCACCAGCCGGGGTCTCCCGCCGCCCGCTCGCCCGTCGAGGACGAAGGCACCGGCGCCCCCCGGCACCAGCGCGAAGGTGGTCTCGCACGCCGCCGCGCACACGCCCGCCGGCCTCGCCGGGGTCACGACAGTGGTGTGGCGGGTAGCCGGGACGTAGGTCACGAGAAGCTCTTCGACGGTTGCCGGGACGGACGTGGCCCGGGCCTCGAGCCCGCCGAGGAACCCGAGCTCGACCCCGCCGCCGGCCGGCAGGTCGACACACTCGCCGTCCCTCGGTGAGGGGCTGGCGGAGGCGATCGGGCACACCGAGACCGCGCCGCCGCCGCCCCGCCGGCGGACGGTCAGCCGCTCCGACGACGACCGCACGAGCATCCGCAGACCGGTCCCCCCGGCCCGCGCGTCGGGCAGCGAGAACCCGCTCACCCGCAGGGTCACCGACCCGGCGGGGGCGACGGTCGTGGTGGTCGAAGGCGGCGGGACGATCGTCGTCGACGGGGCCACGGCGGCCGACGTCGACGTCGTCTCGGGGGTCACGAACGAGCCGCCGTCGCCGGTGCTGCACGCGCCGGCGACGAGCACGGCGACGGCGACAGCAGCGGGTCCAACGCGCACGGGGTGGGCCCGGCTGGGCTCGAACCAGCGACCGACGGATTATGAGTCCGCTGCTCTGACCGACTGAGCTACG
>DATLGZ010000109.1:0-7349 GCA_035540235.1 Acidimicrobiales bacterium
GTGGCCGCGCTGCAGGGGCTGGCCCGGGAGGAGGGGGACGACGGGAGTGAGGTCACGCACCTCATCGACCGACCCGAAGCCGTCGGGGGGCAGGTAGCCGGCGGGCAGGTGGCGGACGGCGACGTCGGCGGGGACGAGGGCGGCGCCCCGCTCCACCGCCCGAGCCGCCACCACCACGGGTCGGAGTGGGCCGTACTGGGCGGCCAGGGCCTCGACGCGGTTGAGGGCGCCGGCCACCACCACGGCGGTGGCCAGGGCCAGGCCGGCCACAGCCAGCCAGAAGGCGAAGGGGGTGCGGGCGAGGCGGGAGAGGCGCACAGGACCTCCTCGGGACGGAGCGCAGGCGAGGAGGAAGTGGCGCCCGCCAGGCTAGCGCCTCGCCCTCATTCGTTCGCTCCGCTCACTCCATTCGGGCGATCAAGCGGGCAAACGTTTGCGGTCACGGCACTAGCCGCCTACAAGGGCGGGCGGGGGCCTAGCCTGAGGAGGCCGTGTTCCTCCTGGTGAACCGCGTCGCCAACCCGGTGCTGCGGTGGCTGCTGCGGTCGCCGGCCCACGGCCTCCTCAGCCGGAGGCTCCTGCTCCTCGAGGTCCGGGGAATGAGGTCGGGCCGGTGGTTCACCTTCCCGGTCCAGTACGGCCGGGACGGTGACGCCTTCGTGGTCGTGCCCGGCTACGCGGCCAAGAAGCGGTGGTGGCGCAACCTCCGCCTACCCTCGCCGGTGGGCTACTGGCACTTGGGCGAGCGGGGCGAGGGCACGGGCGTGGTAGTCACCGAAGCCGACCTCAAAGCCCGCAGCCTGGCCGCCTACGCCGCCCGGCGCCGGCGGTCGTCCAAGTCGCTCGACCCCGCCGAGGCGGTGGTCGTCCGCATCGAGCCCCGACCGAGGGGCTAGGGCTGGCCTCCGCTCATGGCCGCGGCACGCCGCATCATCTCGTCGGGGGGCACGTCCTCGACCCGGCTGGCCACGCTCCAGCGGTGCCCGAAGGGGTCCTCGAACTGGCCGCTGCGGTCCCCGTAGAACTGGTCCTCGGGCTGGCGGAGGGCGGTGGCGCCCCGCGCCACCGCTCGGGCGAAGACCGCGTCCACGTCCTCGACGTAGGCGCTGATGGTCACGGGGGTGCCACCGACGGCGTGGGGTGAGCGCTGGCCCATCTCCGGGTGCTCGTCGGCGAGCATTATGAGCGAGTCGCCGAGCATCAGCTCGGCGTGCCCGAGCTTGCCGTCCGGCCCGGGCATCCGCATCCGCTCTGTGGCCCCCAGCACGCTCGTGTAGAAGTCGATCGCCGCCGCCGCCCCGTCAACGATCAGGTAGGGGGTCACCTGCGGGTACCCCTCGGGGATCGCATTCTCGCCTGCTGCCACGTCCGCACCTCCTGCCTCGGCGTCACCCCGACGGTAACCGGGCGCGGCTACCCCGGGTGGACGGCGGCGTCGGAGCAGGAGCAGCCCGGCTCGGCGGGCACGGCGGGGATGGCCCGGGTGAGGAGCCGCTGCACCCTCTCCACGTTCTCGGCCAACACCCGCAGAACCAGCTCCATGCTCACCGGCTCGACGCCCTCCACGTCGGCCAGGCCCACGTCGTAGTCGGTGACCAGGGCGAGGCCGGAGTAGCAGATGCCCAGCTCGCGGGCGAGCACGCACTCGGGGTACTGCGTCATGTTGACCACGTCCCACCCCATGGCCGTGAACCACTTCGACTCGGCCCGGGTGGAGAACCGCGGGCCCTGGATGACCACCACCGTGCCCTCCGGGTGGGCGGTGATCCCCTCCCCCCGGGCTGCCTCGGCCACCACCGCTCGCAGCTCGGGGCAGTAGGGGTCGGCGAAGGAGATGCAGTTGAGCACGGGGCCGTCGAAGTAGGTGTCGCCCCGGCCCCGGGTGCGGTCGACGAGCTGGTCGCAGATCACGAACTCGCCGGGCTTGAGGTGGGGCTGCAGCGACCCCACGCTGCACGGGGCCAGCACCCGGCGCACCCCCAGACGGCGCATGGCCCACAGGTTGGCCCGGTAGTTGACCCGGTGGGCGGGGTACTCGTGGCCGGTCCCGTGGCGGGGCAGGAAGGCGACCCGCCGGCCGCCCAGCTCCCCGACCGCGACGGGCGCCGACGGCGCGCCGAAGGGCGTCTGGACCGTGACCAGCTCGGGGGAGGCGAGGAAGCGGTAGAACCCGGAGCCGCCGAAGACGCCGATGTCCGCCCGGGGCAGCCCCATGCCGCGACCGCCGGGTCAGGCGGTCTTGGCCGCCCCGGTGGACGGCTTGGCGTCGGACGGCGCCGCCGTGGACGGCGGCGGGGCGGCGGGCTTGGCATCTTTGGCGTCGGCCGCCTTGTCGCCCCCGCTCCCCCCCTCGGCCTTCCCCGCCTTCTCCTTCTTGGCCGGGAGCCGGCTGTCGGTGCGGTAGAAGCCGCTCCCCTTCAGCACGATGCCGATCGACCCGAACACCTTCCGTAGCGGCCCCGCGCACACGGGGCACTCGCTCAAGGGCTCGTCCTTGAAGGACTGCGACACCTCCAAGTGGTGCCCACACGCTTTGCAGACGTACTCGTAGACGGGCAACCCGATCCTCCGACGAACAGCACCGGCACGCCGAGCAGCGCGCCACGACGGCCACTGTACCCGCCACTCCTAACATGGCCAGGGTGGAGCCCATTCCCTCGGATATGACGCTGGGCCGGGTGTGGGCCCGCTTGGGGGAGCTGGAGGGCGCCGTCCGGGCCCTGGAGGGGCGGGTCGCCGAGCTGGAACGGGCGGGCAGTGAGTTCCGCAAGGCCCTGAACCGGCTGGGCGACGCTCTGGCCAGCACTCACGACCGGCCCGCCATGCTGAGCGCGGTCCTGGAGACGTGCGCCCTCTACGTACGGGCGTCGGCCGCCGTCTTCTACGGCCTGGTGCCCGGCGTGAACCGCCTGCGCCCCCTGAGCAGCGCCGGCACGTCGCCGGTGCCGGACCTGCCCATGGGCGAGGGCCTGGCCGGTCGGGCGGCGGCGGCCGACGCCGCCGCGGTGTGGCCCGACGAGCCCGACGCCGCCCCGTCCGACCTCGAGCCGCCGGCGCGAGTGGGCGGGGTGGCCATCCCCATCCGGGCCGGCAACCACCTCTTCGGCGTGCTCGCCCTCTACGACCGCTCCGACGGCCGGGGCTTCTCCGCCGAGGACGTCGACGCCCTGGCCACGCTGGTGCGCCAGGTGGAGCCGGCCATCCAGAACACCTTCCTGTTCGAGGAGGCGGCCCGGCTGTCGATCACCGACGGGCTCACCAGCCTGTGGAACCGCCGCCACTTCGACCTGCGGCTGGGGGCCGAGCAGCAGCGGGGCGTGCGGTTCGGCGACCCGTTCTCGGTGCTGCTGGTCGACCTCGACGACCTCAAGACGCTCAACGACACCCACGGGCACCAGGCGGGCGACGCGGTGCTCATCGAGCTGGCCCAGCGCCTGGCCGGCGGCGTGCGCGACGTCGACCTGGTGGCCCGCTACGGGGGCGACGAGTTCGCCCTCATCCTGCCCAACACCGGGCTGGCGGGGGCGCTTCGGCTGGCCGAGAAGCTGGCGGCGGCGGTCCGCACGGAGCCGTTCGCCCTGAAGGACGGCGAGCCGGTGGCGGTGACCGTCTCCATCGGCGTCGCCACCTACCCTGAGCACGGCGCCACCGGCCGCCAGCTGGTGGCGGCGGCCGATCAGGCGATGTACCGGGCCAAGGCGGCGGGGAAGAACCGGGTGGAGCAGGCCGGGCGAGGAACGGAGCCACAGCACCATGACGAGACCGATCCGTAAGGCGGTCATCCCGGCGGCGGGCAAGGGGACCCGGTTCCTGCCCGCCACCAAGTCCCAGCCCAAGGAGATGCTGCCGATCGTCGACAAGCCGGCGATCCAGTTCGTGGTGGAGGAGGCGGTGCGGGCCGGCATCCGCGATGTCCTGGTCATCACCGGCCAGGGCAAGCGCACCCTGGAGGACCACTTCGACCGCTCCTTCGACCTCGAGGCCACCCTGGAGGCGGCGGGCAAGTACGACCTCCTCAAGCAGGTCCGGGCCATCGCCGACATGGCAGACCTGCACTACGTGCGCCAGGGCGAGGCCCGGGGGCTGGGCCACGCCGTATCGGTGGCCCGCCAGCACGTGGGCGACGAGCCGTTCGCGGTCATGCTGGGCGACGACATCATGACCGAGTCGGCGGGGGTGCTGGAGGGGATGATGGCCGTCCACCAGCGCTACGGCTGCTCAGTCGTGGCCGTCAAGCAGGTCTCCCGCCGGGAGATCTCCGCCTACGGCGCGGCCACGCCCGAGCCGGTCGAGGAGGGCCTCGTGCGCATCCGCGACGTCGTCGAGAAGCCCGAGCCCGAGGAGGCGCCGTCGACCCTGGCCGTCATCGGGCGCTACATCTTCACCCCCGCGATCTTCGAGGTGCTGGAGCGCACCGAGCCGGGCGCGGGCGGCGAGATCCAGCTCACCGACGCCATCAGGCTGCTCACCGAGCGGGAGCCGGTGTACGGCTACGTGTTCGAGCACGGGCGCTTCGACGCCGGCGACAAGCTCGACTACCTGCGGGCCACGGTGGAGCTGGCCCTCGACCGGGACGACCTGGGGCCCGCCTTCCGGGAGTTCCTGGTGGAGCTGGTGAAGCGCAGGGGGCTGCTGTAGCGGGCGGGCTCACCCCCATGGAGGAGGTGCGGGCGGCGATCCTGGCCGCCTGCTCGCCGCTGCCGGCGGTCGACGTGCCGCTGGCGGAGGCGCTGGGCTGCGTGGCCGCCGCCGCCGCCTCCGCTCCCGCCGACGTCCCCGCCTGGGCCAACTCGGCCATGGACGGCTACGCGGTGCGGGCCGCCGACACCGCCTCGCCCCCGGCCCGGCTGGAGGTGGTCGGCCTGCTGCCGGCAGGCGCCGCACCCGGCCCCGGCCACGCGGTCGGACCGGGCCGGGCCGTGCGCATCATGACCGGCGCCCCCATGCCGCCGGGAGCCGACGCCGTCGTCATGGTGGAGCGGACGGCGGCGGTGGACGGGGGCGGGGCAGTGGTCGTGGAGGCGGCGGTGAGGCCCGGGGAGAACGTCCGCGAGCCGGGCGGCGACCTGCGGGCCGGCCAGGAGGTCGTGGCCCCGGGGGCGCAGCTGACCCCCGCCCTCCTCGGCGTGCTGGCCAGCATCGGCCAGGCCCGGGCCCGGGTGCACCGCCGGCCCGCGGTGGGCGTGCTGTCCACCGGCGACGAGCTGGTCGAGGGGCCGGCGCCGCTGCTCCCCGGCCAGATCTACGACAGCAACCGGCCCATGCTGGCCGGCCTGGTGCGGGAGGCGGCCTGCTCTGCCGTCGACCTGGGGCGGGCGCCCGACGACGCCGGCGCCATCGCCAAGGCCCTCGACGCCGCTCTCGACGGCTGCGACGCGGTGCTGCTCACCGGGGGCGTGAGCATGGGCGACTTCGACTTCGTGGGCGGCGTGTTCGCGGGGCTGGGGACGGCCCGGGAGTGGAAGGTGGCCATCAAGCCGGGCAAGCCCCTGGCGTGGGGGGTGCTGCGGGGCAGGCCGGTGTTCGGGCTTCCCGGCAACCCGGTGTCGGCCGCCGTGTCCTTCGAGCTGTTCGCCCGGCCCGCCCTGCGCCGCCTGCTGGGTCTGGCGCAGCCCGTGCGCCCCTCCGTCCCCGCGGTGGCCGACGAGCCGTTCCGCCGCCGGACCGACGGGAAGCTCCACCTGGTGCGGGTGGTGGTCGCGGTCGACCCGGCCGACGGGCTGGTCCACGCCCGCTCGGCAGGCGGGCAGGGCTCGCACATGCTCGGGGCCCTGGCCGCCGGCAACGCCCTGGCCCTCGTGCCCGACGGCGACGGGGTGGCCGCCGGCGCCCGCTTGGAGGTCCTCCCCCTCGGCCCGGGGTGAGCGGCGGCCGCGGCCTCTACACTGCTGCTCATGAGCGAGCGGGGCTTGACGCACCTGGACCCACTGGGCCGGGCCCGGATGGTGGATGTCACCCCCAAAGAGGCCACCCACCGGCGGGCCCTGGCCCGCTGCAAGGTCCTCATGAAGCCCGAGACCACCAACCTCATCGCCAGCAACGCCATCACCAAGGGCGACGTGCTGGCGGTGGCGCGGGTGGCCGGCATCCAGGCGGCCAAGCAGGCCGCCCACCTGATCCCACTGTGCCACCCGTTGCTGGTGGGGTCGGTGTTCGTCAGCTTCAACATCGGCGACGACTCCGTCGAGGTCGAGGCCCAGGTGGAGACCGTCGACCGCACCGGGGTGGAGATGGAGGCCATGACCGCCTGCGCGGTGGCCGCCCTCACGGTCTACGACATGTGCAAGTCGGCCGACCGCTCGATCAGCATCACCGACCTGGCCCTGTGGGAGAAGACCGGGGGCCGGTCCGGCACCTACCGCCGCCCCGCCGAGTGACCGCAGGCCCATCTGGGGGTTGCTCCGGGGCCCCGCCGTCGGCTAGGAAAGGGCCTGGCGGCACTTCCCCCGACCATCCGCGATCGCCCGCACGTGCTGTTGTACGGTTGCCTCAGATAAAGGAGCGTCGAGGAGCGTGACGTTGGTTCTGCTTATCCTCGCCGTCATCTGGGCCGCGGTTCTCATCCCACCGTTCCTCCGTGCTCGCGCTGAGGGCCGCCCGGCTGACTCGATAACCGACTTCCACCGGCAACTCTCGGTCCTGCGCCGCACCGGGCCCCGGGTGGGCGGCCAGCCCGACTGGGCGTCCGAGTCGCCCTATGCCAGCCGCCACATCTCCAACCTGGCCACCGAGCGCGAGCTCAAGGTCCGCCTGCTGCCCACCGCCCGTCGCCACGAGGCCCGCCTGGAGGCCGAGGGCCGCTGGGTCGACGGTGACGGCGGCTGGCTGGCCGAGCCGACGCTCCTCCGCCAGTCGGCCACGTAGGAGGCTGGTGTCTTGTGCGCTCGGCGCTCTGCGCCGAGCGGCCGACCTGCTCTTGACGAGCGCCTTTGCTGTGCCTGATGGCCGCCAACCGGGCGGTCGGCCGCTGAGGGAGGGTTCTAGACACCAGCCTCCTAGACGCCTCCGGCGGCCCCATGGCCACGGGTGAGGTGGCGGGAACCCTCCGCCGCCAGCTCGACGCCGCCAACGCCGCCCGCGAGACGGCCATCCCCGCCTGCCGCCGCACCATCCGGGCCTGTGGCAGCTCCATCCGGGCCGTGCACGCCCTCGACCCCGCCGGGGCGGCGGCGCTGGCCGACGAGGCCGAGCGGGCGCTGCGGGAGGCGCAGGAGGCGCTGCGCCCCTTCCCGGCGCTGGCCGCCACCGGGCCCCTCCACGACGCCGAGAAGGAGTACGCCGAGGCCCGCATGACGGCCGCCCTGGTGGCGGGGGCCCCGCTGCCCACCTTCGAGGACCTGGCCGTGGGG
>DATLGZ010000110.1:0-3875 GCA_035540235.1 Acidimicrobiales bacterium
GGCCAGCACCTCGGCGGGCTCGCCGAACAGCTCGACTGCGGGTTGGACCCTGGCGTCGGGGCCGGCCTTGCCCAGCACCACCCGCAGCGGCTGGCGGCCGGCGGGCGGCTCCACCGCCCGCACGGTCAGCTCCGGGTCGTCGAGGCGCACGGTGCCCGCCCCCACCACCACCGCGTCGCACTCCGCCCGCAGCCGGTGGGCGTCGTCCCGGGCCGCCTCCCCGGTGATCCAGCGCGACGTGCCGTCGGGGGCGGCGGTACGGCCGTCCATCGTGACCGCCAGCTTGAGGATCACGAGGGGCCGCCCCGTCTCCCGGTGCTTGAGGTAGGGGGCGAGCTGGTCGCGCACCTCGCCCGCGCACACGCCCACGACGACGTCCACCCCCGCCTCCCGCAGCCGGGCCAGGCCCGAGCCCCGGACGTTCGGGTCGGGGTCCTCCATCCCCACCACCACCCGCCGCACGCCGGCGGCGAGGATGGCGTCGGTGCAGGGAGGGGTGCGGCCGTGGTGGGAGCAGGGCTCCAGGGTGCAGACGAGGGTGGCGCCCCGGGCCCGCATGCCCGCCGCCTCCACCGCGATGGCCTCGGCGTGGGGCCCGCCCGGGGGCGACGTGGCCCCCTCGTAGCCGCCGGGCACGATCACCGCCCCCACCCACGGGTTGGGCGAGGTCGTGCCTCTCACGCCGGCGGCCAGGGCCAGCGCCCGCCGCATGGCCTTCTCCTCCCCGACGGTCACCCTCATGACAGGCGCCTCATGACGGGTGGCTCGTGGGCTCGTCGGCCAGCAGGGCGAGGGCGTGGGGCAGCACGTCGAGCACCGCGTCCAGGCACTCCACCGCCCCTACCGTCGACCCGGGCGTGTTCACGACGATGCAGCGGCCCACGATGCCGGCCACGCCCCGCGACAGCCGCCCCTTGCCGGGATTGGCCAGCCGCATGGCCTCGGCCAGCCCCGGCGCCTCTCGCTCCAGCACCATGCGGGTGCCCTCCGGGGTCCGGTCCCGCGGCGCGAACCCGGTGCCGCCGGTGGTCACGATCAGGCCGCTCCAGCCCCACGCCAGCTCCTTGAGCGCCTCCGACACCGGTCCCTCGCCGTCGGCCACCGCCCACCGATCGGTCACCTCCCAGCCCGCCTCCCGCAGGCGGGCGGCCAGCGCGGCCCCCGACGCGTCCTGGCGCGTGCCCCGGATCACCCCGTCGGACACGGTCAGCACCTTGGCCCGCAACCGCTGCTCGCTCATCCTCCCAGCCGCTCCCCTGGGAGGGGGCGGGCGCCGTTGCGCCAGTCCGCCGCCGCCTGCGGGCCCCGGCCCTCGGGCTGGACCTCGACGAGCTCGACCGCTCCCTCGCCCGTCGCCACCCGCAGGCTGTCGGGGTCGAGGACGCCCGGGCCGCCGTCCGGCCCGGCGGCGGGCGGGCCGCCCTCGCCGGTGACCGGCCGGGCCCGCCGGACCTTGAGCCGCTTGCCCCGGAAGGTGGTCCACGCCTGGCCCAGCCGCACCACCCGGGCCAGCTCGGTCGCCGGCCGCGACCAGTCGAGGTGGTGCTCGGACGGGTCGAGCTTGGCCGCGTAGGTCGCCTCCCCGTGTTGGGGCGTGGGCTCGGGCAGCCCGTCCCGCAGGGCGTTGACGAGGAGGTCGGTGCCGAGGCCGACCAGGCGGGCCCGCAGCTCGTCGGCCGTCTCCTCGTCGCCGATCTCCACCTGGCGGCAGTCGTAGACAGGGCCGGTGTCGAGCCCCTCCTCCAGGGCCATCAGGCACACGCCCGTGGTGGTGTCGCCGGCCAGGATGGCCCGCTCCACCGGCGCCGCCCCCCGCCACCGGGGCAGGAGCGAGAAGTGGAGGTTGACCATGGGCAGGGCGGCCAGCACGTGAGGGCGGATCAGCCGGCCGTAGGCGACGACCACACCCAGCTCCGCCCCCGCTCCCAGCAGGTCGTCCACCCGCTCGGTGACGGGCAGGCCCAGGTCGGTGGCGGCCGCCTTGACCGGGCTGGGAAGCAGGGCGCCCCCCCGGCCCCGCTTGCGGTCGGGCTGGGTGACCACCATCACCACGCGGTGGCCCTCCTCGACCAGCGCCCGCAGCGGCGGGACGGCCACCTCCGGCGTGCCCAGGTAGGCCAGGGTGCGGGCCGGGCTCAGTCGCGGCCCGCCGTTGTGGCGTTCGGGCCACGCAGGCCGGGGGTGGCGTTCGGGCCACGCAGGCCGGGGCCGGGGCGGGAATCCTCGAGCGAGAGGCCGATGGCCCGGTTGCGGAGGGTGCGCAGGGCCTGGCGGCGCTGGCTCTTGTCGAGGCGCTCGAGCAGCAGCACGCCGTCGAGGTGGTCGGTCTCGTGCTGGAAGACCCGGGCCAGCAGCTCGTCGGCGTCGACCGACAGCTCGTTGCCGTCGAGGTCCCACCCGCTGAGGTGCACCCTTGCCGAGCGGGTGATCGGCCACGACATCCCCGGCACCGACAGGCAGCCCTCCTCGTACTCCCATCCCCCGTCCCGCTCGGTGATGCGGGGGTTGACGACCACCCCCGGCCCCTGGCCGATGTCGTAGACGAAGATCCGCTTCTGCACGCCGATCTGGGGGGCGGCCAGGCCCACCCCGGGGGCCTCGTACATCGTCTCCAGCATGTCGTCGGCCAGGCGGACGAGGTCGCCGTCGATCTCGGTGACGTCGCGCGCCGGCGTGACCAGCACGGGGTCTCCGAACACCCTGATGTCGTAAGGGGCCATTCCTGGCCAGGCTACTCCTGCGCGCTCGCGGACACCCCCATCTCGTGGCGCACCCGGTCGCCCACCCGGGTGACCTTCGAGCCCGGGCAGTCGCCGTCGCCGAGGCGGTCCGAGAAGCGGTGCGGGCGGGTGCCGGCCGGCGCCTCCGGTGTCGAGAACAGCACCCGGGAGTAGGGCAGGTCGGCACAGCGGGCCAGCGGCCCGCCGTAGTACTCCGTCCACATCACCGACCACGGCCCCAGCCGGCCCCACGCCGCCGGCGCCCGGATGCGCCCGAACTCCTCGCCGTCCACCGACGCCGCCCAGGTAAGGGCGGCGGGGTCCTCGTCGACCACCTCGACCCGCAGCCGGTACGCCCGCCCCGCCTCCCAGTGGAACGGGATGCGGCAGCTCCACCCCTCGCCCTCGCCGCCGAAGCGCACCACCCCCGGTCCGTCGGCGCCCAAGGTGTCCCAGAAGGAGAAGATGGCCATCTTGCCCAGGCTGCCGTCAGCCCGGTTGCCCCACGTCTGCAGCCCGATGTAGCCGCCCTCGCCCGCCTCGGTGCGGAACTGGTGGGCCCAGAAGTAGTGCGTGCCCGGCCCGGGGTCGACCTCGGCCACCAGCTCGTGCTCCACCGACCCGTGCCCCTTGACCGGCCAGAACCAGTCTGAGTAGGTGCCGCGCGGCCGCAGCCGCCGCCCCCGCCCCGCTTGGCCCGAACCCTGTCGACGCAGCACACGCCCATGGTGGGGCGTTCCGACGGAAGGGACAAGCGCGGCCACCGCAAGGTTATACTCGACGGTATGACTCATCGCGTCGGACCCAAGGGGCAGGTCGTCATCCCGAAGCAGCTGCGCGACGAGCTCGGCATCGAGCCGGGGGACGAGGTGAGCTTCTGGCTCCACGACGACCACGTGGCCGTGCGGCCCGCGGGACGCAGTCGACCGCTGCGAGGCCGGTTTCGCGGTATCGATCTCACCGCTGAGCTGCAGCGGGAGCGGGCGGCTGATCGGCGCCGAGAAGCGGCACGGTGACCGTCGTCCTCGACTCGTGGGCGGTGCTTCGATACCTCGAAGACACCGAGCCTGCCGCCCAACATGTGGCCGATCTCCTGCAGCAGGACCGACCGCTGATGTCCTGGATCAACCTCGGTGAGGTCTACTACGTGCTCCG
>DATLGZ010000111.1:0-9484 GCA_035540235.1 Acidimicrobiales bacterium
CCCGTGCGGACCGGGGCTCTGGTCAGGAAGGTGGGACGACGTTGACGACGTAGCGGCGGAGCTCGGAGGGGGAGGTGTCCCAGGGAGCGAGGAAGCGGCACTCGACGGCGTCCTCGCCGGGGTCGTGGGCGGTGATGCGGACCTTCCAGCGGGGCGGGTCCTCGGGCAGCAGGCCCTCGTCCACGATCTCCAGCAGGTCGCCCACCACCTCCACGTGCCAGACGTGGCCGGGCAGCGGGTTGGTGGGCAGGCGCAGCTCGAACGTCGCCCCCTGCGTCACCCTGACGACCTTCACGGTCTCGACCGGGCCGTCGTCCTCGACGACGGTCGCCTCCTCCTCGGCCCCCTCGGGGGGCACCTCGAGCGCGGGGTCGTAGGAGGCGGGGGGCGGGCGAAGCTGTTCGAACACCCAGATCCAGCCGTCACGCTCCCGGACCGTGTAGGTGGGCAGGTAGCCGGGCTTGAGCTTCCACAGCTTCTCGGGCCCGAACCGCTCGGTGGGGTGGACGTTGGC
Organism: Acidimicrobiales bacterium; assembly: GCA_035540235.1. Taxonomy (GTDB): domain Bacteria; phylum Actinomycetota; class Acidimicrobiia; order Acidimicrobiales; family AC-14; genus JBFMCT01. The sequence continues at coordinate 515 of DATLGZ010000111.1, forward strand.
CCCGGTGCGGGGGTCGTAGAGGTACTGGTGGCGGGGGCAGCGGATCTTGTCGTCCCACACGCTGGCGCCCTCGAGGTCGGTGCCCTGATGGGGGCAGGTGGCGGAGAACGCCACCGCCTCGCCGTTGCCGAGCCGGGCCACCAGCACCACCGCCCGCCCGGCGGTGGCGGCGAAGATCTCGCCCGCCATGAGGTCGGCGGAGCGGACCGTGCGGTGCCAGCCCGCCTCAGCCATGGGATCGCCCCGGGCTCGCCTCGTCCAGGACCAGGCCCATGACGACGGCGTCCCACAGCTCGCCGTCGCGGCGGCGGTAGTGGCGCCGCAGGCGGCCCTCCTCCACGAACCCGTGCCGCCGGTAGAGCCGCAGGGCGGCCTCGTTGTGGGGCCACACCTGGAGCGCGACCTTGTGGGCGCCCAGGCGGCGGGCGGCGGCCACGCCTGCCTCCACCAGGGCGCTGCCCACGCCCCGCCCGCGCCAGCGGGCGTCCACGCACATGCCGAAATCGGCCACGCCGTAGCCTGCCACCGCCACGCTCAGCATGCCCACGACGGCGCCGCCGGCGGTGGCGACCAGCACGTCCGAGCGTTCGCCGCCGACCAGGGCGGCGAACCGCTCCCGGCGCTCGGCCCAGTCCAGGGGCGGTTGGGCCCCCAGCCACCGGCCTTCGTCGACCACCCGGGCGAACAGCTCCACGCAGGCGTCCACGTCGCCGGCGGTGGCGGCCCGCACGGTGACCGCGCCGCCGCCGTCGCTCACCACATGCGGCGCGTGGCCACCCGCAGCACGCGGCGCGTGAGCGGCCACGGAGACACCCACGACGCCGCCCCCAGGGCCCGGAAGCGCAGGCCGGGGACAGACTCGGTGCGCCCCCGCTCCAGGTCGCGCAGGGCGAGGTCGGCCACCTGCTGCGGCCGCATCCACACCGGCTTGGGGATCAGGCTGCGGTCGAACCCGGTGTGGTCGTAGAACTCCGTGTCCACGAAGCCGGAGACCACGAGGAGCGAGCGCACCCCGGTGCCCCGCAGCTCCTCGGTGAGGGCCCGGGTCATGGTCGTGACGAAGGCCTTGGTGGCCGAGTAGGTGGCCCAGAGGGGGATGGCCTGCTGGCCCGCCAGCGAGGACACGTTCACCACCGCCCCCGTGCCCCTCGCCATCATCCCGTCCAGCGCGGCCCGGGTCAGGCGCACGACCGCCACCACGTTGACCCGCACCTGGCGCTCCTCGTCGTCGGCGGCCAGGGTGGCGAACCGTCCCTGGCTGCCGAAGCCGGCCGCGTTGACCAGCACGTCTACGGGCCGGGCCCCGTCGGCCAGGCGGGCCTCCACCGCCGCCAGCTGGGCCGGGTCGGCCAGGTCGGCGGTCAGCACCTCCACCTGCCGCCCGTGTGACGACCGCACCTCCTCGGCCAGGGCGTCGAGCCGGTCCCGGCGGCGGGCGACGGCGACCACGTCGATGCCCCGCCGGGCCAGGGCCAGGGCGAAAGCCTGCCCCGTCCCGCTGGAGGCGCCGGTGACCAGGGCGGTGCGCCACGACGTCGGCTGCATGCGGGCGAACCCTAACCGTGAGGGACTGGGACACAAGGGACTGGGACACAAACTGCTAGGACACAAACTGTTAACGACCGGGAAACACACCTGACAGCTTCCACCCGTACGGTCGCCCCACTACTTGACACGGGGGGAGGGGTGGATGGAGATCGACTCAGGCAATACCGCCTGGGTACTGGCGTCGGCGGCGCTGGTCCTGTTCATGATTCCGGGGCTGGCCTTCTTCTACGCGGGGATGGTGAGGTCCAAGAACGTCCTCGGCATGCTCATGCAGAACTTCTTCGCCATGGGCCTGGTGACGGTGCTCTGGGGCCTGTTCGTGTTCAGCCTCGCCTTCGGCGACGGGGGCCGGTTCATCGGCGACTTCAGCATGGTGGGCTTGGCCGACCTGGGGCGGGAGGGCTTCGAACTGCCGGGCTACGGCCCTCTCAGCATCCCGCCCCTCGCCTTCTGCGCCTTCCAGCTGATGTTCGCCATCATCACCCCCGCCCTGTTCACGGGCGCCACCGCCGACCGCATGAAGTTCGCCGGCTACGCCGCCTTCCTCGGCCTGTGGGTGATCTTCGCCTACGCCCCTGTGGCCCACTGGGTGTTCAGCCCGCTGGGCTGGCTGTTCGACCTGGGCGCCCTCGACTTCGCGGGCGGGGCCGTCGTCCACATCAACGCCGGCGTGGCCGCCCTGGTGCTCGTGCTCGTGCTCGGGCGGCGGCGGGGGTGGCCGCAGGAGGCCATGCCCCCTCACGCCCTCCCGTGGACGCTGCTGGGCTCGGGGATCCTGTGGTTCGGCTGGTTCGGGTTCAACGCCGGCTCGGCCCTGGCCGCCGACGGCATCGCCGCCCAGGCGTTCATGAACACCCAGATGGCGGCGGCCGCCGCCATGGTGGGCTGGCTGGTGGTGGAGAAAGCCAAGAGCGGCCACGCCACCACGCTGGGCGCCGCCTCCGGCCTGGTGGCCGGCTTGGTGGCCATCACGCCCTGCGCCGGCTTCGTGGGCGGCGTGGCGCCCCTCGTCATCGGGTTCGTCGCCGGGGCGGTGTGCTTCCTGGCCATCCAGCTCAAGTTCAAGTTCGGCTACGACGACTCCCTCGACGTTATCGCCGTCCACCTGGTGGGCGGGCTGGTCGGCACCCTGCTGCTGGGGCTGTTCGCCGACACCGCGGTGAACGGGGGCGGGGCCGACGGCCTGTTGTTCGGCGGGGGCGCCGGCCTCCTCGGCCGCCAGGTGGTGGCGGCACTGGCCACCATGGTGTGGTCGGGCTTGGTCTCGCTCGTCCTGGCCAAGGTCATCGACGCCACCATCGGCCTGCGGGTCACCCCCGAGCAGGAGGCCGAGGGGCTGGACCTGTCGCAGCACGCCGAGAACGCTTATACCGGCGACCTGGGCGCCATGGAAAGGGTGGGCCGATGAAGCTCGTCACCGCCATCGTCAAGCCGTTCAAGCTCGACGACGTGAAGGAGGCCCTGCGGGGGTTGGGAGTGCAGGGGATGACCGTCTCCGAGGTTCGGGGCTTCGGTCGCCAGCGCGGCCACACCGAGGTCTACCGGGGAGCGGAGTACACGGTCGACTTCGTGCCCAAGGTGCGCGTCGAGATCGTCGTCGACGACGCCGACGCAGCCCGGGTGGTGGACGCCGTCGTCGCCGCCGCCCGCACCGACAAGATCGGGGACGGCAAGGTGTGGGTGACCACCGTCGACGACCTGGTCCGCATCCGCACCGGCGAGAAGGGGCCCGACGCCCTGTGACGGGCGGCCCGTGCCGACGGTAGTGCCGCCCCCCCTCGAGGCGGCCCGCACCGACACCACGCTCCAGGGCCCGGCGTTCTGCCGGGCCCTGAGCGCGGCCACCGACCGGTGGCTGGCGGGGTTGTTCACGGCCGCCCTCGACGGCGGCGACGCCCGCGGCCTGGCTCTGGTGGCGGTGGGCGGGTACGGCCGGGCCGAGCTGTGCCCGGGCAGCGACGTAGACGTGGTGCTGGTCGATGCGGCCAAGCGCGACCGCAGGCTGCTCGCCCGCACCGCCGAGCGCATCTGGTACCCGGTGTGGGACGCGGGCGTGAAGCTGGGCCACGCCGTGCGCACCCCCAAGGAGGCGCTGAACCTGGCCGCCGGCGACCTTGACACCGCCACGTCGATGCTGAGCGCCCGCCTGGTGGCGGGCGACGCCGACGTGGCGGCCGACGTGACCCGCCGGGCCCTGGCCCAGTGGAGGTCGCGGTCGTCGCGGTGGCTGGCTGCCCTGGCCGCCTCCGTGGCCGAGCGCCATCGCAAGGCGGGAGAGGTGGCCTTCCTCCTGGAGCCCGACCTCAAGGAGGGGAGGGGGGGCCTGCGCGACGTCCACGCCCTGGCCTGGGCCGAGGCCGCCGACCGCATCCTGCTCCCCGACGACCACCAGGCCCTCACCGCCGCCTACGAGGCGCTGCTGGCGGCCCGGGTGGAGCTGCACCGGCGCACGGGCCGGCCCCACGACCGGCTGCTGCTCCAGGACCAGGACGTGGTGGCGGACGCCCTGGGCGACGCCGACGCCGACGCCCTCATGGCCCGCCTGTCGGCCGCCGCCCGGACCATCGCCTGGCGCAGCGACGAGGCGTGGCAGCGGGTCGAGGGCTCGCTGCGAGGGCCGTCGGGGCGCACGGCGGCGCGCGACCGGCCGCTGGCGGCCGGCGTGGTGCTGCGCGACGGCGTGGTCGAGCTGGGCCCCGACGCCGACGTCGAGAACGACCGCGGCCTGCTGCTGCGGGCCGCCGCCGCCGCTGCGGCCGCCGGCACCCGCCTGGGGCGGGGCACGCTCGACCGCCTGGCCGTGCCGGGCGCGGCGCCGGCCGAGCCCTGGCCCGAGGAGGCCCGCCGCAACCTCGTCCGCCTGCTCGACGCCGGCCGCCCCGCCCTGCCCGTGCTGGAGGCGCTCGACCAGAAGGGCCTGCTCGCCCAGCTCGTGCCCGAGTGGGCCGGCGTCCGGTGCCGGCCCCAGCGCAACGCATACCACCGCTTCACGGTCGACCGGCACCTGTGCGAGGCGGCCGCCGGCGCGGCCGAGCTCACCGACCGGGTGCGCCGCCCCGACCTCCTCCTCGTCGGCGCCTGGCTGCACGACATCGGCAAGGGCTCGCCCGGAGACCACAGCGAGGCGGGCGCCCGCATCGTGGAGGCGGTGGCCACCCGCATGGGCTTCCCTCCCGCCGACGTGGCCGTGCTGGTGCGCCTGGCCCGCTACCACCTCGTGCTGGCCGACGCCGCAACCCGCCGGGACCTGAGCGACCCCGCCACGGCGGCGGCGGTGGCCGAGGCGGTGGGCGACACCGACACGCTGGCGCTGCTCCACGCCCTCACCCTGGCCGACTCCCGCGCCACCGGCCCGGCGGCGTGGAGCCCGTGGAAGGCCTCGCTGGTGGACGACCTGGTGCGCCGCACGGCCCGCGTGCTGGCCGGCGAGTCACAGCCGGAGGTGGAGGACGGCGTGCCCGGCCCCGCCGTGCAGGCCGCCGTCGAGCGGGTGCGGGCCGGCCAAGAGCTGGCCGTGGCCGGGGACGGCCCCGACCTGACGCTGGCCGCGTCCGATCGCCCTGGCCTGTTCTGGCGGGTGGCGGGCACCCTCGCCCTCCACGGCCTCGACGTGCTGGCGGCGCGGGTGTGGGCGGCCGGCGGGGAGGTGGCGGTCGAGGAGTTCCGGGTGGAGCCGGTGTTCGGCGGGGCGCCCGACTGGGACCGGGTCGAGGCCGACCTGCGGCGGGTGCTGGCCGGCCGCCTCTCGCTCGAGGCCCGCCTGACCGAGCGCTCCCGGGCCTACGCGGGGCGGGCCACGCTGCCGGCGGCCGCGCCCGCCCGCACCCACGTCCACGTCGACAACGAGGCGTCGGGGTCGGCGACGGTGGTGGAGGTGCGGGCGCCCGACCGCATCGGCACCCTGTACCGCATAACCCGGGCCCTGTCCGACCTCGAGCTCGACATCCGCCACGCCAAGGTGTCCACCCTCGGCCACGAGGTGGTGGACACCTTCTACGTGGTCGACGCCACCGGCGCCAAGCTCGACGAGGAGCACCGCCGGGAGGCGGAGCGCGCCATCCTGGTGGAGCTGTCCCGCACCTAGTCCCACCTAGTCCCGCACCTAGGATGTCGGCCTGCCGGCCGGCTCGCCACCGCGGCGCCGCCGGCCCGGTCGAGCATCTCATGACCGAGCTGACCGAGCTGACCCGCGCGCCCGACCTGGCTGCCCTCGAGCGGTGGCTGCAGGAGACGGGCACGCTCGACATCGCCGAGGAGCTGTCGCGGCTCGACCCCGCCGACAGGGCCGTGCCCTTCCGGATGCTGCCGCGCGACCGGGCCCTGGCCGTGTTCGAGGCCCTCGACCCCGTCCACCAGCAGGAGGTGCTCGAGGGCCTCCGCGACGACCGGTACCGCCAGCTGGTGGAGGACATGGACCCCGATGACCGGGCCCGCCTGGTGGGCGAGCTGCCGGCCACGGTCGCCACCCGGGTGCTGGCGGGGCTGAGCGAGGCCGAGCGGGCCATGACGGCGGCGCTGCTGGGTTACCCGGAGGAGTCGGCGGGGCGGATCATGAGCCCCGAGTTCGTCCACCTGCGGGAGTCGATGACCGTCGGCGACGCCTTGGCCGAGGTGCGCCGCCGGGGGGCGGGGGCGGAGACCGTCTACACCCTCCCGGTCACCGACGGCCAGCGCCGCCTGGTGGGCGTGGTGTCGCTCCGCCAGCTCGTCCTCAGCCCGCCCGCCAGCCCCGTCGCCGAGCTGATGGAGACCGACGTCCATCACGTCCACGCCTCCGACGACCGGGAGGTGGCCGCCCGCCTCATGCAGGAGGCGGACGTCCTGGCCCTGCCCGTGCTCGACAGCGAGGAGCGGCTGGTCGGCGTCATCACCGTCGACGACGCCATGGACGTGATCGAGGCCGAGGAGACCGAGGACCTGGCCCTGCACGGAGCCACCCACCCGCTGGGGCGGCCCTATCTCGCCGCCTCGGTGCTGCGCCTGGCCCGCAGCCGGGCGGTGTGGCTCTTCGTGCTCATCGGCGCCGCCGCCCTCACCGTCAACGTGCTGCAGTTCTTCGAGGAGACGCTCACCGAGGTCGTGACCCTCGCCCTCTTCATCCCCCTGCTCATCGACACGGGCGGCAACTCCGGCTCCCAGGCCTCGATGGTGGTCATCCGGGCCATGGCGGTGGGGGAGCTGCGCTTCGCCGACCTGCCCCGGGTCGTCTGGCGGGAGGCCCAGGTGGGGCTGCTGATGGGGGTGATGCTGGCGGCCGCCGTGTTCGTGCCCATCGCCCTCTTCTTCGGTGGCGACATCGGGCTGATCGTCTCCAGCACCCTGGTGGCGGTGTGCACGTGGGCGACGTTCGCCGGGGCCATGCTCCCGCTGCTGGCCAAGCGGGTGGGCATCGACCCGGCGGTCGTCTCCGCCCCCATCATCACCACCCTGGTGGACGCCACCGGCCTGGTCATCTACTTCCTGATCGCCCGGGCCGTGCTCGGGCTGTAGCGGCCCGCCCGGCGCCGGCCGAGCCCGTAGCCTGCGGGCATGGACCTCGCCGACGCCGTAGCGTTCGTCCGCACCCACCACAACGCCGTCCTCGCCACCCGCCGGCGCGACGGGAGCCCGCAGCTCTCGCCGGTCACGGTGGGCGCCGACGACGAGGGCCACGTCACGATCAGCAGCCGCGAGCGGGCTTTCAAGGTACGCAACATCCGCCGCGACCCCCGGGTGTCGCTCTGCGTCCTGCCCGAGAACTTCTACGGCGGGCGGTGGATCCAGATCGACGGCACGGCCAGCGTGCTCTCCCTGCCCGAGGCCATGGAGCCGCTGGTCGAGTACTACCGCCGCATCTCCGGCGAGCACCCGGACTGGGACGACTACCGGGCCGCCATGGTGCGCCACGAGCGGGTCCTGGTGCGGGTGGCGATCGAGCGGGCCGGGCCCGACCAGGCCGGCTGAGCTCAGCCGGGCAGCACGAACCCGGCGGCGAGGGAGATCAGCACCAGCGAGCCGGCGAAGTCGACGGACGACGTGACGGCGGGGATGCCGTAGATGTCGGGGTCGAGGCGGAAGCGGTAGGCGAGGATCGTGCCGTAGTAGGCGATGACCAGCACGAAGGCCACGCTGATGAGCCCGGCGACCAGGCTCAGGGCGGTCATCGGCAGCAGCCCCGGGCTGTGCAGGCCGGTGAGGCGGGCGGCGCCGTGGGCGGCGGCGCCGTCGAAGAGGTAGACGGCGACGGCCAGGCCGACGAGCACCAGGGCGTCGCGCCGGGGCCCGCGCCCCGGGACGGCGGTGGGCTGCACGACGCCGAGGTGCAGCCGGCTGGCCAGCCGGCTCGACAGGATGCCGCCCAGCGCCCCCGCGCTGGACACGAACGCCGGCTGCAGCACCAGCAGCGCCGGCAGCACGACGAGGGCATCCAGGCGCTGCTCCAGGATCACGCCGGCCAGGGTCTGCACGCACACCGCGGCCAGCAGGATGGGCCACGACTGGCGGGTGACGTCCCTCACGATCTCGCCCGGCCCGAACAGGCCGTAGGCGAAGACCGCCAGCGAGGCGGCGATCAGCAGCCAGGCCAGGAGGGCCTCGCCGGGCATGCCCACCAGGTGGGAGGTGAGCCACAGGGAGGGCAGGGTGAGCACGTCGCCGAAGGTGGAGTCGACGGGGGCGATGACGTTGTCGAGGTCCCACCCGAAGCGGACGGTCGCCCACGCCAGGACGACGGTGACGGTGTGGACCACGAGCGACGAGAGCAAGCCGGCGGTGATGGAGATCAGGGCCAGGCTGTGCACGGGCACGGCGCCCTCCACTCCGAAGGCGATGGCGCCGAGCTTGGCCACCACGGCGAGGCCGACCGAGAGCGCGGCGCTGAGGATGAACGACGCCTCGAGGTTCTGCATCAGCAGGCTCCGGCGCCGGCGTGAGAGCCGGAACTGCCCGGTGTGGATGGAGGTGGAGAGGCGGTTGCCGAAGGCGGTGGAGATGTTGCCCCGGAGGCCGATGGCGGCCGGCACCATGATCAGCAGGCCGGGCAGCCGATCGAAGATCCCGATGATCGAGCCGAGGACCACGCCGGCCACGATGCTCGTCGTGCTGTTGAACCCCAGGGCTACGAGGCTGTGGCGGGCGGCGGCGGCCCCGCCCAGGAGGGCCCGCGCCCGGCGGACGAGCCAGGCACGGCCCGCGGAGGCGCGGCGCGGCGGCGGCGGGCGCTGGGCTCGGCGCTCTGCTGGCATGGCCACCTCCAACCCCGGTGGCCGTGCCGATCAGAAGGCAGTCAGGCCGGGGTGGTCTTCAGGAGCGATCGACTATCGGCTGGGTCGGACACGAAACGGCCTCCTCGGCTGCCCGAAGGCGGGGGGCAGTATACGGCCGGGTCACCCGGGGGGAGCCGGGGAGGCCGTTTCGTGTCCGACCCAGCCGATAGTCGATCGC
>DATLGZ010000112.1:0-3418 GCA_035540235.1 Acidimicrobiales bacterium
AACTTCGCCGCCGCCCTGGTGGTCGTCGGTGGCGCGCTGACCTTCGCCGGCCGTCCGCACCGATCAGTGAGCCCGAGGGGACGCCGTCGAGCCCGCCGGGCGGCGTTCGAGGATTGGCTGCACAGCGCCGAGCTCCGGGAGGTCAAGTCCTTCATCGATCGGCTCTGACCCCAGCCTCTTGGAGTGTCCCCGACGAGTGACCCGGCCCGGCCCGGCCGAGCCGGGCCGGGCTCGCCTCCCGGGCGGTCACCAGATGGCACGCTCGCCGGCCTGGGAGATCGTCCCTTCCACCGGGTACACCATCGGCTTGGCGTCCAGGCCGGCGGCGGCTGTCGCGGGGCCGATCACCCCGCCGAAGCGGGCGAAGGAGGCTTCGTCCTCCCAGACGTCGACGACGGTGAAGCCGCCTTCGGTGCGGTAGCACACGTGGCTCAGGCGCTGCGGCTGGTCGACGACGGCCCGGCCGCCCGCCTCGAACACCTTGTGGTACTTGGCGACGTCCTCGCCCGGGAACTCGAACACGGCGACGATGGGCATTGTCCCTCCCTGGTTCGGTGCCGCCCTCCGGCGGCCCTCGGGGACGATCTTGCGCCCCGCCGCCGGCCGGCGCATGGGTGGACCGCCCCCATCCTGGCGTCACGGCGAGCCGGCGCCATCGATCAACTCCCGGCGGTCCCGGGCGCCGAGCTTGAGCAGCAGGCTGGCGATGTGCTTCTCGACCGTGCGAGGGGACAGGTACAGGCGGGCGCCGATCTCGCGGTTGCCCAGCCGTTCCGCCACCAACTGGAGAACGTCGGCCTCGCGCGCCGTCACCCCGCGCCGGAGAAGGTGGGCAGGGACGGCGGCGTCGGCGCCGCGGCGCCGCGGGGCGGGAGCGCCGGCCTGCTTGAGGAGGGACCGGCAGGCGGCGGCGATGCGGGTCTGCCCGCCCGCCACGAACTGGGCCTCGGCCTCCCGGAGCCACTCCACCGGGGCCCCCCAGCCGTCGCGCAGGGCGACCTCCGCCACCAGGCGCAGCCCGATGGCGCGGAACAGTGGGTGGCGGCGGGCGGCCTCGTCGGCGACAGCGAAGGCCTCGGACGCTTCCGACGCGGCCCCGCCGCGCTCCGCCGCGCCGAGGAGGGCCGCCTCGCCGTAGCCGAGCCAGAGGTCCGACCAGCCGGCGCCGGGTGTGGCCACCGCCCGGGCCGCTCTCGCCTGGGCCTCGCTCGGGTCTCCGTCGGCCGCTGACACCAGCAGCAGCGGTCCCCGGGCGGTGTCGAGGGTGCCGACGGGGGCCGCCGTCCCGGCCGCTCGCTGGAAGGCCAGGCGGGCCGCCTGCCGCTCCTCCCGCACCAGCGCGCACAGGCCGCGCCCCGCCCCCCACGCGAAGGCGTCGAGGTCGGCGTCGTCGGGCGCCAGCGCCCGGGCGCGGGCCAGGAGCCGCTCCATGGCGGGACGATCGCCGCCGAAGCCCTCGCTGACGGCCGCGATCACCACCGCGGCGGCCTGGAGCGGCCGTAGGCCCAGCGTCTCCGCCGCGGTGGCGGCCCGGCCCGCCGCCGCCTTGGCCTCGTCGAGCTCGCCTCGCATGGCGTGGAGGGCGGCGATGTTGACGGCCACCCCGGCGGCGACGTCGAGCGCCCCCACCTCCACCGCGGATCGGTGCGCTCGGGCGAGGCGGTCGCCGTCTGCCGCACGCAGCATGTCCACAGTGCCCAGCTCGTTGAGGAGCCGTAGCCGCCAGGGCAGTAGCCCGTGCTGGTCGGCGGCGGCGAGGGCCCGGGTGAGCGCCGCCTCGGCCTCGTCCAGCGACCGGCTGCGGGCGCAGCGGGCGATGATCTCGAACGCCTCGCACAGCAGGACACCATGGTCCCCGGCGAGGGCGACGGCCTGGTGGGCCAGGTGCTCGGCGGCCACCCGGCGGTCCTCCCGGTCCGACATGAGCACCACCCGGGCGCGCGCCACCACGGCGTCGGCCCGCAAGAGGGCGCCCGGAACGCGATCGAGGTGCGCCTCCGCCTCATCGGGCCGGCCGGCGTCGAGCAGCGCCCGGGCTGCCAGTACCCGCACCTCGGCGTGGGCGGGCGGGTCGGCGGCGGTGGCGTCGAGCAGGCGCATGGCCGCCGGGATGGCGGCGCCGGCCCTGCCCCGCTCGACGAGATGGGCCAGCCGCTGGATCTCGGCTTCAAGGCGCGACGCGGGGTCCGGCGCCAGCGTCACCACCCGGTCGAACAGGGTGATCACGGCCTCCGGTGCACCCTGGCGCTCGGCCCGGGCAACCGCACCCCGGAGGGCTCGTATCGCCTGCGCCGGCGCGCCGGCGGCGACCCAGAGGTCGGCGGCCTGGACCAACCGTTCATCGTCCCCCTCGGCCTCGAGGGCGGCGGCGACGGCGGGACGGAGCGCGCCGGCCTCGTCGCCGGCCAGGTCGAGCACGACCTCCCGGGTCAGCTCGTGGCGGAACCGCACCACGGTGGCTTCCCGGCGCAGCAGGCCTACGTCGACCGCCTCGTCGAGCTGAGGCGGGCCGTCGCCGCCCAGCGCCCTGTCGAGGGCCCGCAGTTCGACGGGGTCCCCGATGAGGGCGGACGCCACCAGGGCCCGCCGGGTCGCCGGCGTCAGCGCCGCAAAGCGGGTGCGGACCAGTTCGGTGAAGCGGGGTGGGGAGCCGGCGGCGGGCGCGTCGAGCAGGTCCTCGACCAGGAGGGGCAGCCCACCGGCGCTGCGCTGGATGCGGCTGACCGTCTCGGGAGCCGCCTCGCCGATGCAGGCGGTGACCACGGAGGCGACCTCCTCGTCGGACAGGGGCGCGAGCCGGACCGTGGCTGAGCGCCCGACCACGGCGGCGACGGCGCCCCCGCCCTCGCCGGGCCGGGCGGTGGCGACCACCGCCACCGGCACGGTGGCGACGTGGTCGATCAGGTACTCGCACACCGCCAGGGTGTCGAAGTCGGCCCAGTGGAGGTCTTCGATGACGAGCAGGATCCCCCGCCCTCCCGCCAGCCAGCCCAGCACCCGCAGCAGCGACTCGCCCACGACCGGGGGCGCCTCGCTCGACCATTCGCCCCCCTGGTCGCGCCAGTGGGGAACGAAGCGGGCGACGGCGGGGACGTAGGGGCCCACGGCGGTGGTGGGGCCCGGGCGAGGGACGCCCCTTGCGCCCGCCAGCAGCGCCTCGGCGAGGGGCCGGTAGGGGGAGCTCCGGTCGATCGGGGAGCAGCGCCCCACCAGCGCCCGGTGGCCCGCCTCGGCGGCGCGCCGGGCGAGGTCGGTGACCAGACGGGTCTTGCCCATCCCGGCCTCGCCCACGACAGTGCGCCACGAGCCGCCCTCCGCGGTCGGACCCAAGCCGGCGGATAGGGCGTCCAGCTCCCGCTCTCGGCCCACGACGACCGGGCACCGCATACTCCCGAAATGGTCGCACGGGGCCGGGGTG
>DATLGZ010000113.1:0-4451 GCA_035540235.1 Acidimicrobiales bacterium
GAGCTGGAGGCGGGCGGCGGGCGGCCCGCGGTCTTCGTGACCGCCGGTCCCGACGACGCCGGCGCCCTCGTGGAGTACGTGGAGGAGCTGTTCAGGGCTTGAAGTCCCGGCGGTAGGACTTCCCCAGGATCCGGGCCCGCCGCTTCTGCTCGGCCCGGTCCACCGGCTGGGACAGGTGGCGCCAGTTGCGCAGGCGGCCGGGGTCGACGTGGCCGACCACCGCGCAACCGGGCTCGGACTGGTGGCGGCAGTCGCGGAAGCGGCAGCCGGCGGCCAGCTCGTCGATGTCGGCGAAGGCGGTCGCCACGCCCTCGGCCACCTCCCACACCTCCAGGGCCCGCAGGCCGGGGGTGTCGAGCAGCACACCCCCGCCCGGCACGGCCACCAGCTCCCGGCGGACGGTGGTGTGGCGCCCCTTGCGGTCGGCGGCCCGCACCTCAGCGGTGGCGAGGCGGTCGGGCTCGCCCAGCAGCCGGTTGGCCAGCGTCGACTTGCCCGCGCCCGACGGCCCCACCAGCACAACGGTGCGCTGGCGCACGAGGTGGGGGCGCAGCCGGTCGATGCCGGCGCCGGTGAGGCCGTTCACCACCACCACGTCGACCCCAAGCGCCACCCGCTCGACGGCCGCCACCGCCTCGGCCACGTCGGGGCAGCGGTCGGGTTTGGTGAGCACGACCACCGGGACCGCCCCGCTCTCCCACGCCACCGCCAGGGTGCGCTCGAGGCAGCGGAGGTTGGCCTCGGGGTCGAGGGCGGCCACCACGAAGACGACGTCGACGTTGGCGGCCAGGACCTGGGCCACCGGCCGCCCCGGGTCCCGGCGGACGAGGGCCGACGACCGGGGCAGCACGGCCACGACCCGCTCGCCGCTGACGGCGACCCAGTCGCCGGTCGCCACCGGCGGGCGGGCCACGGCGGCCACGTCGCCGGCGGGGGTGGTGACGGTCACCCGGCCCCGGTCTACATGGACCACCCGGCCCGGGGTGTGGCCGGCGTCGGAGTAGGGGGCGAAGTGGGCGCTCCAGCGCTCGTTCCAGCCGAGGCGCGGGAGGACTTCTGGAGAAACGGACAACGGAGGAGCCTCCTGGCGGATCCAGGCGCCCCAGGCAGGTCAGGCGGGGCGCGGAAGGTACGGAACTCGAAGGCGGCAGCGCGTCACGGCGCCGCCCGTCTCCACCCCGGCCTTCATAGGCGCTTGCCACCTCCGATCGACAATTTGTTGTCGCCTCGGTAACTCCCCCAGGGTACCGGCCCCACACGGCCTACGCTTCGGGTTCGTGCGCCCTGTCATCGGCATCTCCGCCTTCCCGCGGACCGTCGACACCGCCCTGGGCGCCACCCTGCTGCACACCGCTTCCCGCCACTACGTGGAGTCGGTGGTGCGGGCGGGCGGGTACCCGGTGATCCTTCCTGTCGTCGACCCCGACGAGGTGCCCCACGCCCTGCGGGTCGTCCACGGCGTGCTCGTCACCGGCGGCGGCGACGTCCAGCCCAGCCGCTACCACACCCACCCGGTGGCGGAGACGAGAGCGGTCGACCCTCTGCGCGACGCCTTCGACTTCCGCCTGCTGGAAGAGGCCATCAACGCCGACTTCCCGGTCCTGGCCACCTGCCGGGGCATGCAGGTGCTCAACGTGGCCCTGGGCGGCTCGCTGGTGCCCCACGTCCCCTCCGCCACCGGCTACGACCACGACCGCATCGACCGCTGGCACGAGGGCGTGCACCCGGTGAAGATCGAGCCCGACAGCCACCTGGCCGAGGCCCTGGGTTGCACCGAGGTCAACGTCAACTCCCTGCACCACCAGGCCGTGCTCGACGCCGCCCCCGGCACGCGGGCTGTGGCGTGGGCCGAGGACCACACCGTGGAGGCCATCGAAATACCGGGAAGCCCCCACGTGGTGGCCGTGCAGTGGCACCCGGAGCTGCTCGAGGACCTCCCCGAGCAGCAGGGCCTCTTTCGCCAGCTGGTCGACCACGCCCGTGAGGTGGCCAGGGCCCGAGGCGACTACCGGGCGGGCTGAACCGCTGCCGCCGCCAGGTAGGCGGCCACCTGGCGGCGGGACTCCTGCTCGCTCCACCCCAGCTCGGGCGCGAGCAGGGCGGCCACCGCCGGGCCGGCGGCCGCCGCCGCCCCGGCGTCGAGGATGGTGGCCCGGGTGCGCCGGCTCAGGACGTCGTCGAGCGTCAGGGCCATCTCCTCCCGCACCGCCCACACCGCCTCGGCCCGCAGGTAGGCCAGCCCGGGCACGAGCGGGGCGGCGAGCCCGGGTTCGGCCCGGGCCAGAGCCTGCACCGCCGCCGCCTCCGTGCCGTAGCGCCGCCACAGGCGCTCATCGACGCCGTCCGGGCGGCGAAGGCCCGCCCCCCGCAGCGGCAGGCGGGTGGTCCGGCTGGCCGCCCGCACGCCCAGGCGGGCGCACGCCACGTCGACCGCGTCGGACGCCATGCGGCGGTATGTGGTCAGCTTGCCTCCCACCACCGTCACCATCCCGCCCGGGCCGGTCGCGACCAGGTGGCGGCGGGCCAGCTCGGCCCTCGCCGAGCGGCCGCCCTCCACCAGCGGGCGCAGGCCGGCCCAGCGGCCCAGCACGTCTCCGGGGCCCAGAGGGTGGGCCAGGGCGGGGTTGACCCGGGCCAGGAGGAGGGCCACGTCGTCGGCGGTGCACTCCACCGGCCCGCCGCGGTGGGGGGTGTCGGTCGTGCCCACCACCACCCGATCCTCCCACGGGACGGCGAAGGCGAAGCCGCCGGCGCCGTCGGGCAGGACCAGCCCGGTGGTCAGGGGCAGGCGATCGCGGGCCACGACCACGTGGACGCCCTTGGTGGGCCGCAGCACGGCGGCCGCCGGCCCGGCCAGCGCCCGCACCCGGTCGGCGTCCGGGCCGGCGGCGTTCACCACCACCCGCGCCCGCACCCGCTCACCGCCGGCCAGGGTGACGCCCTGACCGTCGACGGCAGCCACCGGGCAGGCGTTCACCGCCACCGCGCCGTGGCCGAGCACGGCTGTGCGCACGACGGCGAGGGTGAGGCGGGCGTCGTCGACCTGGGCCTCGTGAAAGACGAGGCCGCCCCGTACCGGCCGGCTCACGCCGGTGCCGGCGGCCAGGTCGTGCAGGGCCAGCACCGCGCCCGCCGCCAGCCGGCGCGCCACCCCCGCCACCGGCAGCAGCAGGGGTACGGGGTGGACGAGGTGGGGGGCGTTGCGCAGCAGCCGCCGCTGCTCGGCCACGCTCTGCGCCACGAGACCGAAGTCGTGAGAGCGGAGGTACCGCAGGCCTCCGTGGACGAACTTGGACGACCGCGACGACGTGCCGGAGGCGAAGTCACAGGCCTCCACCAGGGCGGTGCGCAGGCCCCTGCTGGCGGCGTCGAGGGCCACGCCCGCGCCCGTGATCCCCCCACCGATCACGAGCACGTCCCACGTCTCGGCGACCAGCCGCCGCCGCAGCTCAGCCCTGTCCACGCACGACCTCGGCCAGCCGGCGCCGCTCGGCCTCGCCCATCTCGGGGTAGGCGGGGAGGAAGACGATCCGCTCCATCATCCGCCTGGCGTTGGGCGGGGCGGGCTCGACGGCTGCGATCTGGCTGGTGCCCCGGGCGGCGTCGAAGCCGGCGGCCCGCAGGCGGGCGACGAGCGACTCCGGTTCGTGGACCAGCACCGGGAACAGCCAGTGGGTGCCGGCCACCGCCGCGCCGGGCCGCTCCACCCCTGCCCCGTCCAGGGCGGCCGCCAGCTCGGCGCCTGCCTCGGTCCGCCGTCGCAGCCGGTCGGCGGGGAACCGTCGCAGCCGGCGGGCCAGCGTCGCCTCCAGGCCCGCGCCCGGCCGGCGCTCGAGCCACTCCTGGAAATGGCGCCCGCCGGCGGGTGGGCGCGACCGCACCAGTGCCCCGGGGTCGCCCACCGCCAGCCACACCGCCCCGTAGGCGAGCGGGGAGCTGAGGGAGAGGGCGGCGAGGCCGCGCCCGGCCCGGCCGGCGTAGGCCGATTTCCGCTGCTCCGGCCACTGCCGCTGCGCCTTGGCCATCGGCCCGGCCAGGTCGGCGTTGCGCACCACCGCCAGCGCGCCACCGAAGGCGGTGGCCGTCTTTATCGTCCCGAAGCTGAACAGCGACACGTCGGCGCGGGGGTCGCCGCGGTCCTCCGGCCCCAGGACCGACTGGGCGCAGTCCTCCACCAGCACCAGCCCGTGGCGGCGGGCGGCCCCGACGGCGGAGTCGAGCCTGCTGCGGGCGCCGAAGAGGTGGGCCACGACCAGGGCCCGGGCCCGGGGGCACGACGCCACCGCCTCCTCCAGCGCCCTGGCGTCAACGGACAGGGTGCGGACGTCGATGTCCACCGGCACCGCTCGCAGCCCGTGCAGCTCGACGATGCGCACCATGTCGGGGTGGGTCACGGCCGACAGCAGCACCTCGTCGCCCGGCGCCCACCCCGCTGTGGCCAGGAGCAGGTG
>DATLGZ010000114.1:0-1885 GCA_035540235.1 Acidimicrobiales bacterium
CGACAGCCTCGAGGGCGACCTCTCGGTGGCGGCCCTGCTCGCCTCGCTGGAGAACCTCCTGGTCAGCCTGTACGACGAGGCGCTCGAGCGCCAGGAGCGGTTCGGCCCCCACCCCCCCGCCGTGCTCGCCTTCATGGAGCACGCCCAGCGCCAGCACCGCGAGCACGCCGTCGCCTGGAACAGCGTCCTCACCGGGGCGAGCAGGCCCGGGGTGACAGGGGTGAACCTCACGGTAAAGGCGGCCACCACCGACCCCGGCCTGGTCCGGGCCCGCGACTACTACAACCTGCTCCAGACGGCCGACGACCTGGAGAACATCACCGCCACCACTTACCTCCACGCCATCGGCGCCCTGGAGAACAACGCCGCCATCAAGATCGCGGCGTCCATACACCCGGTCGAGCACGAGCACATCGGCGCCCTCGCCTTCCTGCTCGGCCGGGGCTTGGGCACCGAGCCGTTCGGCCGCAGCGACGGGGCCCGCCCCACCTCCGACAGCATCGGTTGAACCGGCGGGCCGGCCGGAGCGCTGGCCGCGTCCCCGCCGGCCGGATATGCGGGTGGAAGCGACGTGCAGCCCGTACCATCGGCGGCCGTGTTGGCGGCGCCGACCCGGGCCGGGCGAGCGAGCGGATCACCTGGGCTGGGCTACCGACCTGCCCTCGACGGCCTGCGTGCCCTGGCCGTCATCGCCGTGTTCGCCTACCACGCCGAGCTGGGCTGGGCCCGGGCCGGCTTCCTCGGCGTGGACGTCTTCTTCGTGCTCAGCGGCTACCTGATCACCGCCCTGCTCTTGGCCGAGCGCCGCCGGGAGGGGCGTATCGACCTTCGCCGCTTCTGGGCCCGGCGGGCACGGCGCCTCCTCCCCGCGGTGGTGGTGCTGCTGGCGGCGGTGGCGGTGGCCGTCCCCCTCCTCGCTCCCGACCAGGCGGCCCGCATCCGGGCCGACCTGGTGGCCGCCCTGGCCTACGTGAGCAACTGGTGGCTGATCGTGGGCGAGCAGTCGTACTTCGAGGCGGCGGGCCGGCCGCCGCTGCTGCAGCACCTGTGGAGCCTGGCCGTGGAGGAGCAGTTCTACCTGCTCTGGCCCCCGGTGCTGGCCCTGGCGGTCCGCCGCCGCTCCTCCCGCCGCCTGGTCAAGCCCCTGCTGGCGGCGGCGGTTGTGTCGGCCCTGCTCATGGCCTGGCTGTTCCAGCCCTACTCCGACCCCTCGCGCGTGTACTACGGCACCGACACCCGCGCCGTGGCCCTGCTGCTGGGGGCGGCCCTGGCCGCCGCCACCACCCGCTGGCAGCTGGTCGATCGGGTGAGCCGGCCCGGGCGGCTGATGCTCGAGGCGGCCGGCCTGGCGGGCGTGGCCGGGCTGGCGTGGGCCATCGCCAACGTCAACGAGTTCGACCCCCGGCTGTACCGGGGCGGGTTCCTGGCCGTCGCCCTGCTGGCCGCCGGAGTGGTGGCGGCGGCGGCCCGGCCCGGGCCGCCGGTGGTCCTTGGCGCCGTGCTGGGCAGCCGCCCTCTGGTGTGGGTGGGGATGCGGTCGTACGGGATCTACCTGTGGTTCTGGCCCGTGCTCATGCTGACCCGCCCCCACGTCGACGTCCCCCTCGACGGTGCACCCCTCCTGGCCCTGCGGGCCGCCCTCACCTTGGGGCTGGCCTCCGCCTCCTACCGCTTCGTGGAGCTGCCGGCCCGCCGCGGCGCCCTGGGCCAGGTCTGGGCCGACGTGCGGCGAGCCCGCCGCACGGGCACGCCTCTCCCCCGCTCGGCCGCCGCCTGGGGCATGGCCCTGTGCGCCGCCATCGCCTGCATCGGGGCGGGCGTTGCCCTCGACGGCGACCGGCCCGGAAGCCCCACCTCCGTCGCCGCCGCCGAGGCGGGCGGCCTC
>DATLGZ010000115.1:0-12876 GCA_035540235.1 Acidimicrobiales bacterium
CCGCTGCGTCACGCCCCGGCCTCCGCCATCGGCGGTCAGGTTACCCGCAGGCGCCGGGGGAGCAGCCGCCGGAACACGGCCAGGTCCTCCACCCGCAGGACCCAGGCGGCGGCGACATATGACGCCAGGCCCACCGCCCCCCCGAACCCGAGTTGGAGCAGGGCCCGCAGGTTGCCCGGGCCGACCAGGGCGGAGACAATCCAGACGGCCGCCAGCATGGCTCCCGCCGAGACGGCGGCGGCGGCCGTCATCTTGGCCAGCTCCCGGGCGGTGTGGCGGCCGTCGAGGCCGCCCACCGCCTTGCCCAGCCACCTCCCGGCCAGCAGGGCCGCCACCACGTAGCAGAGGGTGTGGGACAGCCCCAGGCCCCGCACGTCGAGGAGGGGGAAGAGGGCGAACGAGGCGATCAGGTAGGCGACGTTGCTGATGACGTTGGCGAACAGCGGCGTGCGGGTGTCCTGGCGGGCGTAGAAGGCCCGCAGCAGCAGCAGGAACGCCGAGAACGGGAGCAGGCCGAGGGCCAGCGTGTCGAGCACCGACGCCACCAGCGCGCTGCTCTCGGCCTGCATGACCCCGCGCTCGAGCAGGGTCTGGATGAGCGGGCGGGACAGGACGAGGTAGCCGGCCGTGGCCGGCAGCATGAGCAGGGCCATGGCCCGGATGCCGCCGGCGGTGCGGGCCCGGAAGCCGGCGTCGTCGTGGTCGACGTACTGGGCCGACAGGGTGGGCACGAGGGCGGTCATGATCGACACCGCCGCGATCCCGTAGGGAAGCTGGAAGAAGGCGAAGGCGGTGAAGTAGGCCGTCGGCCCTCCCTGGACGCCGTTGGCCAGCACCAGGGCCACGCCGAAGGCGAGCTGGTTGGTGACCACGTAGCCGAAGGTCCACAACGAGAGGCGGGCCAGCTTGCGCACCGCCGGGTCGCGGAAGCGGGGCCGGAACCGCAGCCGCCCCGGCAACCGCCGCACGAACGGCCAGTTGGCCAGGGCCATGACGGCCACGCCCATCGTCGTCCCCAGCGCCAGCAGGAGCTCCTGGCTGGGAGCGGCGCTGACGCTGGCCACCGTCGGGGTCCCCGAGACGAGCTGGGCGAAGGCCACGAAGACGCCGATCACCACCACGTTGTTGAGCACGGGCACGAACATGGGCACCGCGAAGCGGTCGTGGGCGTTCAGGAGGCCGGCGGCCACGGCGGCGTAGCCGTAGAGCACGATCTGGGGGGCGAAGAAGCGCAGGAAGACGGTCGCCAGGTGCTGCTGCTCGGCCGCCTCGCCGCCCTCGAGGCGCATGGTGAACAGGCGGATGATGGCGGGGGCGGCGAGGAAGGCGAGGACGCTGATGGCGGTGAGCACCACCAGGGCGGTGGTGACCAGGCTGGAGACCGCTTCCCATGCCTCCTTCCTGGGTTTGGTCCGCAGCTCCTCCACCACGATGGGGATGAAGACCGACGTGAGCACCCCGCCCAGGACCAGCTCGTAGATGACGTTGGGGACGGTGTTGGCGATGTTGTACGTGTCGGCCAGGCGGGACTCGGTGACGCCCAGGGCGTAGGCGGCCGCCACCAGCCGTCCCAGGCCGGTGACGCGGGAGAGGGTGGTGCCCACCGCCATGACCGCAGCCGACCGCCCGAGGCTGGGCGTCCGCGGCGGCTGGGCGTCCATCGGGCGGGACAGTACCGGTCGTCCGCCGGCGGATTGAGCGCTCCGGCCGGAGGGTACGGACGCGGCAGAGCGAAAAACAGGACCGCATGGACTCACATAGGACCCGACCGAGCCCCAGCAGGGGGTGCTCCGGAGGGAAGAGCGAGATGCAGATAAGCCTGTCGTTGACCTTGCCCCGAGACGAGCACACGATCCCTGTCTCGCGCCACATCGTCCTCCACGCCCTCGACGAGGTCGGTGCCGCCCAGGAGTGCATCGACGACATCGCCGTGGCCCAGACGGAGGCGTGCGCCAACGTCGTCCACCACTCCGGCCCCGGCGACAAGTACGAGATCCGCGTCGACATCGACCAGGACAAGTGCGTGATCCGGGTCATCGACACCGGCCGGGGCTTCGACTGGCGGTCGTTGACCGACGGCGACGGGGCCAACGACATGTCCGCCGAGCGGGGCCGGGGCATCCTGCTCATGCGGGCCCTGGTGGACGAGGTGCGCTTCGTCTCCAAGCCCGAGGCGGGCACGATCGTGCACCTGGAGAAGGCCCTCGAGTTCACCGAGACCTCGCCCATGCGGGCGGGGTCGGCGCGGGGAGACGGCCAGGTGGAGCGGCGGACGGGAGTCGAACCCGCGTAATCGCCTTGGAAGGGCGAGGCTCTACCGTTGAGCTACCGCCGCGCGAACGCGAAGGCTAACCGGTCGGGGAGGGGGGATTTGAACCCCCGACCGCCTGCCCCCAAAGCAGGTGCGCTACCGCTGCGCCACTCCCCGGTGTCTCTCATGCCCCTGACCTGGGCTTTATCTTTCCTGACCCGCCCGAGCGGGCGAGCACACCGCTGTTACACTACCTAACTCGGTGGGGTTTTCAGGAGGCCGCAAGTGCCCAGATCGGCGGTCACGAACTCAAGCGTAAACGACATCAAGGCGCTGCAACGAGACTTCGAGCGGTCCCAGCGGGCCGCCCGCCGGTCGCCCCGGACCATCCAGACCTACCGCGAGGCGATCGACCAGCTGGCCGCGTTCGTCGAGCGCACGGGGATGCCCACAGCGGTCCCTGAGATCCGCCGCCAGCACGTCGAGGGATTCATGGAGGAGCTGCTGGCGCGGACGAGGCCGGCCACCGCGTCCAACCGCTTCCGGGCCCTGCAGCAGTTCTTCAAGTTCGCCATCGAGGAAGGCGAAATCGACCGTTCTCCCATGGAGCGGATGCACCGGCCGTCGGTTCCGGTGACGCCCGTGCCCGTGCTCTCGATGCACGAGTTGAAGGCGCTGCTGGACGCGTGCGCGGGCAAGGAGTTCGAAGACAAGCGGGACACGGCCATCGTGCGCCTGTTCGTCGACACCGGCATGCGCCGGGCCGAGCTGATCGGCCTGCGGGTGAGCGACCTCGACTTCGACAACGACGTCGCCCTCGTGATGGGCAAGGGCCGGCGGGCACGGCCGTGCCCGTTCGGGTCGAAGACTGGGTTGGCGTTGGGCCGGTACCTGCGGCTCCGTGGTGCACATAACTCGGCGAGCTCCGAGGCGCTCTGGGTGGGCAAGAAGGGCCCGCTCACCGAGACCGGGTTGACGCAGATGCTGTGGCGGCGGGCCGAGCAAGCCGGGATCGGCAAGATCCACCCCCACCAGTTCCGCCACACCTTCGCTCACACCTGGCTCGCCCAGGGCGGGGACGAGGGGGACCTCGTGCGCCTGACGGGATGGTCCAGCCGCGACATGCTCGCCCGCTACGCAGCCTCCACCGCCGACGAACGAGCCCGGGAAGCGCATCGTCGGCTCAGCCCGAGCGACCGGCTCTGAGGCTGGGCGCTCTCGGTCTTCCTGGTTCCCGACGACGACCTCGTCCGCCTGTCGCAGGAGGTGGTCGCGGTCCGCCGCCGCCGGACCGTCCGGGTGGCCAACTGTGGCGAGCTACGCGCTGCCGGGTTCGCCCTGCTCGACACGACCCGCCACCCGCTCCACTTCAGCATCGTCCTGGCCGATCTCACCGCGGCGACGTTCGACCGTCTTCGGCCCTGCTTCAGCAACCCCATGCCGAATCCCGGCTACGCCCCGTACGATCTGCTCATGGACCCGAGTCAGTACGAGATCTGGGTCGACGACCACAACATCGACGACGACGGGAACATCGTCGGTCTCGTGCGCCACGCCGGACGCGACGTGGACCCTCAGGTCGGCAAGTCGTTCCTCGTCGGAGACGGTGAGCAAGAGCCGTTCAGGGCGACGGTGATCGAGCGCACACGCGACGGCCTCATCACGCTGCGCGCCGACGACGAACCTTCGCCGCTTCGGACCGCTGGCGGCCGTCCGGATCGACCTCCCGCTCGAAGCGCGCCATGAATGTGTCGCCAGCCCGCTGCGTCGTCGCTCGCGACGGGAGATGAATCTCGGCCTTGGCTGAGCGCACACAACTCGGAGCGTTCCGCTCGCCTCCGAGGTGCAAGACGGTCGCTCATCCAGCGTAAACCGGACCCGAGCCTTGGCCGAGGTGAGGCGGGCAACCGATCGGCGGGTGACGAGGAAGGAGGCCCGAGCCGGCTCCCGACGGGTGCCCGGCGATTGGTTGGCGGCCTCTCGCTAACCTCGCGGCCATCATGGCCGCTGACGCTGGGGGAAGAGGGCCGGGAGACCCGATCCACCGAGCCTTCGAGGGCCTGGTCGACGAGGAGCCCTACGTGCCGCCCCTCCCGCCCTCAGGCCCGATCGCCGGCGCCATGCCCTTCGATGACGCGGCGGAGCCGGCGGAGGAGGTGGCGGCCGCGGTCCGGGAGGCCGCCGTGGAGGCGGCGGCGGCGTCGGCGGCCGAGGTGGCGGAGCGCCTGGGCCGGCGGATCGATCGTCTCACCGCCCTGGTGGAGCAGCGGCCGCTGGCCGTGCCGGCCGACGACGGCAGCCGGTTGGACGCGCTGCGGGAGGAGGTGCGGAGCGCGGTGGCCGGCCTCGGCCAGCAGCTCCAGGGCGAGCTGGCCCGGCTGAGCCAGGGGCTGGCGCGGGAGACGGCCGAGATGCGGGGCGAGCTGGAGGGGTTGGCCGCCGAGCTGTACCGGCGGGAGGCTGGCGGGGGACCGGCCCCGGCCGGCGCACCGGCGCAGGCGCCCGACCGGCTCCGGGCCGAGGTGGCGGCCCAGCGGAAGCAGCTGCGAGCGGAGCTGGAAGCGGCGGTGTCCGGTCTGGTCGACCCCCGGGGCGAGACGTGGCGAGGCCTGCGCTCGGGCCTGGAGGTGCTGTTGGCTGGCAGCGCCGAGCGGCTGCGGGCCGAGGTCGCCCACGACCAGGACGAGTTCCGGGCGGAGATGCGCAACACGATCGCCACGGTGCTCGA
Organism: Acidimicrobiales bacterium; assembly: GCA_035540235.1. Lineage (GTDB taxonomy): Bacteria > Actinomycetota > Acidimicrobiia > Acidimicrobiales > AC-14 > JBFMCT01. The sequence goes on from DATLGZ010000115.1 coordinate 4,980, forward strand.
CCGCCACGCCCGGGCCATCAGCGAGCGGCTGGCGGCCATGGAGTCGGCGATCGACGCCGAGCGGTCGCCGGGCCAGGCCTACGACGTCCGCGCCGCGGTCAGCTCGGCGCTGGCCGCCCACACCAGGGCGGTCGACGACCGCATCGCCCGCCTCGAGTCCGCCCTGGCCGAGGCGGCGGCGCGGCAGGGCCAGGAAGCGGCCAGCACCCGGATGGAGCTGCGGGCCGAGGTCCAGGCCGTGCTGGCGGTCATGGACCAGCAGGCCGCCGCCTGGGAGGCGCGGCGCGCCGACGTGGCGTCCGGGCAGGCCGGGGCGGAGAGCGACGGCTCGGCCCTGCTGGCGGTGGAGCGGGAGGCGCTGGCGGCCGAGGTGCACGCCGCCCTGGCGTCGGCGGCGGCCCGCCAGTCGGCGGACCTGGAGCAGGCGCTGGGCGAGACGACCGAGCGGCTGCGTGATGACATCGCCGCGTTCCGGCGCGAGCAGGAGGCGGCGACGGAGGGCCAGGCCGCCGGGCGCCGGGAGGAGGTGGCCGCCGCGGTCAGGGCGGCGGTGGCGGACGCCGCGGAGGGGCAGGCCCGGGTGCTGGCCGAGCACTCGGCCCAGCTGGCGGTGGCGGCCGCCTCCACCGCCGACCGGGTGCTCGAGCAGCTGGCGGCGCTGCGGTCGGAGTCGGCGGCGGCGTTGGAGTCGGCCCTGGCCGCCGTCATACGCCAGCAGGGACAGGCGTGGGAGGCCCGCCGGGCCGAGCTCGAGGCCGGCCTGGCCGACACCTTCGAGCGGGTGCAGAAGGTGATCGCCGACGAGCGGGAGGCGCTGGAGCTGGTCCGCTCCGAGGTGGTGGCGGCCCGCCTCGACGACCCGCAGCGCATCGCCCGCATGGAGGCCGCCGTCGGCGATCTGGGCCGGCGGATGGCCGAGCTCTCGATGGCGGCGGTGGAGGCGACCAACCGCCAGGTCGAGGAGCTGCGCCAGGTGCAGAACGGCATCTTCGAGAACTCCCGCCAGCTCTACGCCGTCCTGGCCGAGGACTGGGAGCGGGCGGGGACGGAGATGCGGGCGCTGCTCCGCCAGGCCCAGCGGGTGGTTGAGGACTCGCGCGAGCAGGTGCGGGCCGAGATCGGCGACGCCCACCTGCGGGCGTCGGCCGACCACGACGGCCGGTTCCGGGCGCAGGCCACCGAGCTGGCCGAGGCTCTCGCCTCCAACGCGGCCGAGCACCGCCGCCAGATCGACCACCAGACCGCCGCCCTGGAGGCCGTCCTCCACGCCTTCGGCCAGCGGCTGGCCGAGGACCGCCGGGCGTCCGACCTGGCCGGCCAGGCCCTCGCCGGCGCCATCGAGAGCGCCGTCGAGCGGCTCCGGGGCGACGTCGACCGGCGGTTGAGCGAGGTGGCGGCCGTCTCCGCCCGGGCGTCGGCCAGCGCCGAGGCCGCCCTGGCCGAGCTGCGAGCGGCCCAGGAGCGCACGGTCGACCTGGAGGAGCTGCGGGAGATGGTCACGTTCATGCGGGAGGAGCTGGCCCGGGTGCAGCGGATGATGTCGGCCCGCGAGCGCTACAGCCTGTCGCCGGCCGAGCGGGCCGGGGAGAGGGCCCGCCCGGCGGCCAAGAAGGCGGCCCCCCGGCGGCGGACGGCGTCGTGACGGGGGCCGGGAGGGCGAAACGCCGGCGGTCGCCCGCCGGGTCCGTATACTCCCTGACCCGGTGAGGTCATCCGTCGAGCCGCTGGACGGCAACAGGGTCCGGCTCTCCATCGAGGTCGAAGAGGCGGAGTTCGACCGGGCCATGGACGCCGCGTTCCGCAAGATCGCCCGTGAGATCCGCGTGCCCGGGTTCCGGCCCGGCAAGGCGCCGCGCCGGCTCATCGAGGCCCGCCTGGGGCGGGGGGTCGCCCGCCAGGAGGCTCTGCGGGAGGCGCTGCCCGAGTACTACGACCGGGCCGTCGCCGACAACGCCATCACACCCATCGCCCCCCCGGAGATCGAGATCACCGCCGGGGAGGAAGAGGGCCCCATCGCCTTCGACGCCGTCGTGGAGGTCATGCCCCAGGTGAGCGTGGGGGGCTACGAGGGCCTGCGGGTGGTGCTGCCCTCCATCGAGGTGGGCGACGACGACGTGCGGGCCCACGTCGACCGCCTGCGGGAGCAGTTCGGCGAGCTGCGCACCGTGGCCCGCCCCGCTCGCGACGGCGACCACGTGTCGATCGACCGCAAGGTGACCCGCCACGACGAGGTCCTGCTGGCGGCCGACGACGAGCTCTACGAGGTGGGCAAGGGCACGGTGGTGCCCGAGCTCGACCGGGAGCTGAGGGGCAAGCGGGCCGGTGACATCCTGAAGTTCAACGCCACCACCGCCGACCACGGCGAGGTCACCTTCACCGTGCTGGTCAAGGAGGTGCGGGAGACCGTCCTGCCCGAGGTCACCGACGACTGGGCCAGCGAGGCGTCCGAGTTCGACACGGTGGCGGAGCTGGAGGCCGACATCCGGCGGCGCCTGGAGACCATCAAGCGGCTGCAGGCGGCCATGATGCTCCGCGACCGGGTGATCGAGGCCCTCGTCGAGCTGGTCGACGACGAGATGCCCGAGGCCCTCGTCCGCACCGAGCTGGAGCGGCGGGTCAACGAGCTGCAGCACCGCCTGTCCCACCAGAACATGACCGTCGCCCAGTACCTGGAGGCCACCGGCCTGGGCGAGCAGGACCTCCTCCTGCGTTTGCAGGCCGAGGCCGTCGTGGCCCTGAAGGCCGACCTGGCGTTGCAGGCGGTGGCCGAGATCGAGGCCATCGAGGTGAGCGACGAGGAGCTGGAGCAGGGGATTCGCGAGATGGCCGAGCGGAGGGGCGAGAAGGCGGACGCCCTGCGCAAGCGCCTCCAAAGCGGAGGGGAACTGCCCGCGGTACGCTCGGGTCTCAGGAAGACGAAGGCCATGGAGTGGCTGGTCGAGCACACGGAGTACGTCGACGAGGACGGCCGGGTGATCGACCGCTCCGACTTGGAGCCCCCGCCGACGGAGGCCTCCCCGGGCCAAGAAGATTCATCTGACGCCGCCATCCCCGCCGAGGAGACTGTTCAATGAGGCACGGTTCGCAGAGGAGATGGCGATGAGCCAGCCACCCATCATGAACTACCTGGTGCCCACGGTCATCGAGCAGACCAACCGGGGCGAGCGGGCGTTCGACATCTACTCCCGGCTGCTCAAGGAGCGCATCATCTTCCTGGGCACGCCGATCGACGACGCGGTGGCCAACCTGGTCATGGCCCAGCTCCTCCACCTCGAGTCGGAGGACGCCGACAAGGACATCAGCCTGTACATCAACTCCCCGGGCGGGGAGATCACGGGCCTGTTCGCCATCTACGACACCATGCAGTTCATCAAGCCCGACATCGCCACCTACTGCATGGGCCAGGCCGCGTCGGCGGCGGCGGTGCTGCTGGCGGCTGGCACCAAGGGGAAGCGCCACGCCCTTCCCCACGCCCGCATCCTCATCCACCAGCCCTATGGTGGGGCCGCCGGCCAGGCCGCCGACATCGAGATCCAGGCCAAGGAGATCACCCGGATGCGGGAGCTGCTCGAGAAGATCCTGGCGTACCACACGGGCCAGCCCATCGAGCGGATCAACAAGGACACCGACCGCGACTTCATCATGAGCGCGGACGAGGCCAAGGAGTACGGCATTCTCGACGAGGTCATCCTCACCCGCGAGCTGGCGGACGTCCCGCAAGCCGCCGGTGTGAGCTGAGACGGGGCGGAGGGCTACCACGTGGCGAAGTTCGGGGACGGCGGCGATCTCCTGAAGTGCTCGTTCTGCGGCAAGTCGCAGAAGCAGGTGAAGAAGCTCATCGCCGGTCCCGGCGTCTACATCTGCGACGAGTGCATCGACCTCTGCAACGAGATCATCGAAGAGGAGCTGTCGGAGACGTCGGAGCTCCGCTTCGACGACCTGCCCAAGCCCCGTGAGATCTACGAGTTCCTGAACGATTACGTGATCGGGCAGGACTACGCCAAGAAGATCCTGTCGGTCGCCGTCTACAACCACTACAAGCGGGTGCAGGTCGGAGCGCTGAGCGACCCCGACGTCGAGCTGGCCAAGTCCAACATCCTCCTGCTCGGCCCCACCGGCTGCGGCAAGACCCTGCTGGCCCAGACGCTGGCCCGGCTGCTCAACGTGCCCTTCGCCATCGCCGACGCCACCGCCCTCACCGAGGCCGGCTACGTGGGCGAGGACGTCGAGAACATCCTGCTCAAGCTCATCCAGGCCGCCGACTACGACGTCAAGAAGGCCGAGACGGGGATCATCTACATCGACGAGATCGACAAGATCGCCCGCAAGAGCGAGAACCCGTCGATCACCCGGGACGTCTCGGGCGAGGGGGTCCAGCAGGCCCTGCTGAAGATCCTGGAGGGCACCACCGCGTCGGTGCCGCCCCAGGGGGGCCGCAAGCACCCCCACCAGGAGTTCATCCAGATCGACACCACCAACGTCCTGTTCGTCTGCGGTGGCGCCTTCGCCGGCCTGGAGCGGATCATCGAGAGCCGCATCGGCCACAAGGGCGTGGGCTTCGGCGCCGAGCTGCGCCGCTCCAACGAGAAGGACCTGGGGGCCATCCTGGCCCAGGTCCTGCCCGAGGACCTCCTCAAGTTCGGCCTGATCCCCGAGTTCGTGGGCCGCCTGCCGGTGATCGGCGCCGTGTCCAACCTCGACAAGGAGGCCCTGGTCCGCATCCTCATGGAGCCGAAGAACGCCTTGGTCAAGCAGTACCGCAAGTTCTTCGAGTTCGACGGGGTGGAGCTGGAGTTCTCCGAGGACGCATTGGAGACGGTGGCCGAGCAGGCCCTCCTGCGAGGCACGGGGGCCCGGGGCCTGCGGGCCATCCTCGAGGAGGTCCTGCTCAACGTGATGTACGACCTGCCCAGCCGCTCCGACATCGGCAAGTGCGTGATCGACCGCTCGGTCGTGCTCAAGCGGGTCAACCCCACCCTCGTCCCCCGCGGCGACAGCGAGCGCAGCTCCCCCCGCACCCGCCGGGCCGCGTCCTAGCCGTCCCCGGCCGCGCCGGGGCGGCGGGCCACCATGGGGGCCTCGACGGCCTGGCGGGCGATCGTTGCCGCGTCCCACGTCCCGGTGCAGAAGACGACGTGCTCGGCGATGGCCGAGCCGTCGGTGCGGACCACGTGGACGTCGCGCCACAGCCGCTGCTCGCCGGCTTCCTCGAAGCGGACCTCGGTCTCCACCACCACGCCCCCCTCCATCGGCGTGGCCCGTGACCAGGCCACCCGGGCGTTGGCCCGCCCCGCCTGCTCGTCGATGATCTGCTCGAGGATGGCGGCCGGGCCGCGAAGCTGGTAGCGCCACTGGGGCACGTTGGCGTCGAGGACGGCGTCGGGGCGGTACAGCCCGGCCAGACCGCGGTGGTCCAGCCGGGCGATGCACCACGCGATCCGCTCGGCCAGGGTGGCCGCGGTGGAGGCTGTGCTCACGTCCCGCTGGCCGCCAGGTTCCCCAGGACGACCTCGACCGTCTTGGCGAACTCGGCGGTGGGGCTGAACTCCACGATCTCGGTACCGGCGAAGAAGCCGGGCAGGTGGCCGGCGGGTACGTAGTAGGCCTGGCCCGCGTCGATGACCTCCTCGGTGCCGTCGGCGTGGCGGTAGGCGATGCGGCCCTTGAGGACGACGCCCCAGTGCGGCGACTGGCAGCGGTCGTCGGGCAGGCCCCGGAACAGCGGGGCGAGGGCGTCCACCGGCGCGTCGGCCGAGTAGCGCTCGAACCCCACGGTGTAGCCGCCGAGCTGCTGGTAGCGGCCCTCGAACCCCTCCATCTCCTCGACCTGCGAGGCCTCGTCCCTGGCGATGTGCGGCATGGCTTCCCTCCCGTGTGGCGGTGCGTGCACCCCTATGGCGTGAGGAAACCCCTCACAGCCGTGAGGACGGGGGAATCCGCGTCAGGAGTCCCAATCTGTCGGCTCGGTCGGGTGGTACGAGCAGTAGGTCCCCGTGCGCACCGACCGGCGCAGGTGGCGGCCGAGGTCGGGGTGGGCCGCCTCCACCCGGCCGATGGCGTCGCGGATGCGCCACGTGGCGGCCGTGCGGGCCCGCTCGCCGGCCCCGCCCGCCGGCCGGGGCCGCCCCCCCAGGCCGGAGGCCGCTGCCAGCTGGGTGAGCAGCGCCTCTCGCTCAGCGGCGGCGCGGGCGGAGCGGGCGGGGTCGCCGGCCGCGTCGGCCTCGTCCAGCTCGGCCTGCAGGGCGGCCAGGCGGGCCTGGTAGGCGGCGCGGGCCCGGTCGTCGATCAGCTCCCCGAGGTCGCCGCCGGCCGCCACCACCTCCGCCCCATCTCGTCCTGCCACCAGGTCGGCGGCCGCGACCTCCCGCCCCGGGCGGGCGAGGAGGCGGGCCAGGTCGGCCATCCCCTTGACGTGCCTGAGCCTCACCGTCTCTCCCCGCCAGGTGACCGCCCACACGTCCCCCTCCCGGCGGAAGCGGTTGGGGGCCCCTTCCGCGCCTGGCGGCGCGGTGGTGCCGACTTCCGCCGCTTGCGCCATCTGGGAGATGCCCAGCTCCCGGTAGGCCCGGGCCGCCTCGTCGAGCCAGCGGGTGTGGCCCAGGGCCCGGCCCCCGTCGAGCAGCGTCCGGGCCACCAGCAGGGCCGCCCCCGCCCTCCGGTTGGCGTCGAGGGCGGCCTCGATGTGGCCAGCCGCCTCTCGTTGCCGCCCCAGGCACGCGGCCAGCACCCCCAGTTGCCGCTCGGCGGAGCCGTGGCAGACCGCCCCTATGCCATCGACGATGAAGCGGCCCCGGTGGGGGAGGATCTGGTCGTAGGCCCAGGCGGCCACGGGGTGCGCGCCGATCGAGGCCACGGCCGCGGTGAGCTGCGCCATCACCGCCAGCCACTCCGAGTCGACAGGGGCGGCCTGGATGGCGTGGGGCCACACCTGGTCGAGCAGGCCGCGAGCCTCGTCTCGCGCCCCCCGCTCGGCGTGGAGGAGGGCCTCCGCCACCTTCTGCCAGACGGCGAGCAACCCCACGTCCTGGCCGACCATGCCCCGCATGTACTCCCACGCGTCGGCGCCCCTGCCGCTCTCCGTCAGCCTGAACCACTCGAGGGTCACGGTGAGAAGCCGGGCGTTGTCGCTGGAGACCCGGGCACCGGCATCGGCGGCCTCCCGCCCGAGCCGCCCGGCATCGTCGATGCGCCCCTGCATGAGCGCCCGCATCCCCTTCCAGAGGGGGACGTACCAGTCGTAGAGCGGCTGGCGCAGCCGCCCCGCCACCAGGGCGAAGGCGTCGATCTCGGCGTCGACCGCGGCCATGTCGCCCATCTCGAGCAGGGCCACCAGCCGCAGCCTCCGGCCCAGCATCTCCATGGGGCGGTCGTCAAGGGCCGTGGCCAGGGCGACGATCTCACCGGACTCGGCCGCCCGCCGCTCGGCGTCGGCGGGGCCGGCGATGGCGTCGCAGTGAGCCGCCAGGGCGGAGGCCAGGGCGGCCCGCTCCGATGCTGACGAGCCGGGCCGGACCAGGGCCACCGCCTCCTCGCTCAGAGCCAGGCGCTCCTCCAGCGGCGCCGCCAGCGACAGGGCCACCGAGAGCCGGGCGGTGACACGCGACCGCAGCACCCGGTGCCGGCTCTCACCACGCCCGGGCGTGTGGGCGGCGGCCGCGATGGTCCCCAGCCGGCCCAGGGCCTCCCGGAGCAGGTCGATCTGGGCCTGGTCGAAGAGGGCCACCTCGATACCGGACCCGCCCCCCAGTCCGAGGGCGGCGGGCCGACGGGCGGTCGCCGGCGGCACTGGCCGCCTCACCCAGCGCGAGCAGGACGGGGACGGGGTCGCCCGCGGTCGGGTCCAGCTCGATGGCGGCCCGGGCGTCGGCAAGAAGCCGGGCCGCCTCCTCGTAGGCAA
>DATLGZ010000116.1:0-3064 GCA_035540235.1 Acidimicrobiales bacterium
CCCGGCGGGCACGAGGGCTACCGTGAGCCGGTGGGCGATCAGCTCGACGCCGCTCGTACGGCCTACCGGCGGCGGGACTGGGTGGCGGCGCGCGATGCCTTCCGGAGCGCGCTGGGCGAGGAGGCGCTGACCGGCGACGACCTCTACGCCCTGGCCAACAGCCACTGGTGGCTCGGCGAGCTCGACGACGCGCTGCCCATACTGGGCGACGCCCATCGCGCCCTGCTCGCCGACGGCCGGCCCCGAACCGCCGCCCTGGTGGCCCTCGACACCGGCTACACCTTCGCCCTGCGGGGCGAGGAGGCGCAGGCGTCGGGCTGGATGGGGCGGGCAGTGCGACTGCTCGAGGGCGAGGGCGACTGCGCCGAGCGGGGCTACCTCATCTACTGCGACGCCGAGGGGGCCTGCGGCGCCGACGAGCTCGACACCGCCCTGGGGCTCGCACGGGAGGTGCTCGATCTCGGCCGCCGCTTCGGCGACCCGTGCCTCGTCGCCCTGGGCGTGCTGGTGGAGGGGCGGGTGCGGATCAAGCAGGGAGCGGTGGCAGCCGGCCTGGCGCTGCTCGACGAGGCGATGGTGGCGGCCGTCTCCGACGACCTCGACCCCGGATGGGCGGGCAACATCTACTGCAACCTGATGCTCACGTGCTGGGAGCTGGCGGACTGGGATCGGGCCGAGGAGTGGACCACGGTCACGGCCCGCTGGTGCGAGGCCATGCCCGGCGCCGGGCCGTTCATGGGCATCTGCCGGGTCCACCGCGCCCAGGTACTGCAGATCCGGGGCGACTGGGCCGGCGCCGAGGCCGAGGTCCGCCGGGTCTGCGACGACCTCTCCCACTTCCACACGTCGATGGTCGGGGAGGCCCACTACCAGCTGGGCGACCTGCGCCGGCAACGGGGCGACCTGGCCGGCGCCGAGGCCGCCTTTTCCGAGGCTCACCGCCTGGGCCGCGACCCCCAGCCCGGGCTGGCCCTGCTGCGCCTGGCCCAGGGCCGTCCCGCGTCGGCGGTGGCCATGGTGAACCGGGCCCTCAGCGGCGCCCGCGACCCGCTCGCCCGGGCGCGCCTGCTGCCGCCCGCGGTCGAGGTCTTCCTCGATGCCGGTGAGACGATGCGGGCCCGCGGCGCGGCCGACGAGCTCGAGGGCCTGGCCTCCGTCTACGGGACGGCCGGGCTGCTGGCCCAGGCCGCCACCGCCGCCGGCGCCGTCGCCCTCGCCGAGGACGACCCGGCCCGCGCCGCGGCGCGGCTGCGGGACGCGGTCGAGACGTGGCGGAGGATAGGGGCCCGCTACGAGGCGGCACGGGCCCGCCTCCTGCTGGGCCGGGGCCTGGCCCGGCTCGGGGACGACGACGGCGCCGCCATGGAGACCGAGGCGGCCACCGCCGACCTCGACGCCCTCGGCGCCACGCCCGGGCCCAGCGGCCGTACCCGCCGGCAGGACGGCCTGAGCCGGCGGGAGGCCGAGGTCCTGCGCCTCGCCGCCGACGGTCGGTCCAACCAGGAGATCGCCGACACGCTGGTGCTCAGCGTCCGCACCGTCGAGCGCCACCTCGCCACCGCCTACCAGAAGCTGGGGCTTAGTGGGCGCAGCGCCCGCGCCGGTGCCGTCCGCTACGTGTTGGACGGGGGAGGGATTGCGTAGTCGTTTGGGTAGTGGCACCGATGTGCCAGGTGGGGCCCCGCCCGTATGGTCGTCCTATGACGACGACGACGACGAACGATGTGGCAACCGAGTCGCCGACCGATGTGCCAACCGATGTAGTTCTCGACGAAGGCCAGGCGGTGGCCACCCTGGTCATGGCGTTCAGCGCCGACCCCGTGGTCCGCTGGCTCTACCCCGAGCCGGCCCGATACCTCGCCTTCTTCCCCCAGCTCGCCCGGCTGCTCGGGGGAGACGCGTTCGCCGCGGGCACGGCCGAGGTCGCCCGGGGCCACGCCGGTACGGCTCTGTGGGTCTCGCCCGACTCGCACCTCGACGAGGAGGCGGCGGCCGCCCTCGTCGAGCGTTCCGTCGACGAGGTCCGGGTTGAGGCCGTCTTCGCCCTGTTCACCGAGGTCCTCGGCCTCCACCCGACCGAGCCGGTGTGGTACCTGCCCTTCATCGGCGTCGACCCCGCCCACCAGGGCCGCGGCATCGGCGGCCGGCTCCTCGCCGCCGGCCTGGCCCGAGCCGACCGCGACGGGCTGCCCGCCTACCTGGAGGCCAGCACCCCGCGCAACCGGGCTCTCTACGAGCGCCACGGCTTCGAGGTCCTCGCCGAGGTGCGGGCCGCCGGCTCGCCCCCGCTGTGGCCGATGATGCGCCCTGCCCGGGGGGGTAGCGGCCGGTGAGCACCCAGCAGCCCACCACGCCCACGCCGGCCCACGCCTACCAGGCCTACTTCGGGCCCGCCATCTTCGAGCCGCTCGCCGACCAGGTCGTGGCCTGCGCCACCCCGGCGCCCGGCGACCGGGTTGTCGACGTGGCGTGCGGCACCGGGATCCTCACCCGCCGCCTCGCCGCCGCCGCCGGTGCGGCCGGGCGGGTGGTGGGGGTCGACCTCAACCCCGGGATGATCGCCGTGGCCCGGGAGCTGGCCGCCGGGCCGGGTGCGGCGGTCGAGTACCGCCACGGGGACGGCACCGCCCTCGACCTCCCCGACGCCTCCTTCGACGCCGTCTACTGCCAGCAGGGCCTCCAGTTCTTCCCCGATCGGGCCGCCGGCGCTCGGGAGATGCGGCGACTCGTGGTCGCGGGCGGCCGAGCGGTGGTCGCCGCCTGGCGCGGGCTCGACCACCACCCCCTGTACGCGGCGCTCGCCGATGCCGAGGAGCCGCACCTGACCGAGCTCGGCGTCGAGATCACCCGGGCCGAGCTGGAGGCGCCGTTCTCCCTGGGAGACGCCGACCAGCTGGCGGGGCTGCTGCAGGACGCCGGCTTCGGGCGGGTGGCCATCCGGTCGGTCTCGGTCGAGGCGCGCTTCGCCGACGCCGACCGCTTCGTGGAGCGGATGGAGTTCGCCTACGCGGCCGTGATCCCCCAGTTCGTGGAGGACGCCGACGCGTTCGCCTCCTACCTGGAC
>DATLGZ010000117.1:0-2506 GCA_035540235.1 Acidimicrobiales bacterium
GTGCTGACGAGCACCGTCCAGGCGCCGGCGTAGACGATCACCAGCAGCTCCATCCGTAGTGAGAACCCGAACAGCAGCAGCGCCACCGGGACGAGCGAGACGGGGGGGATGGCCCTGACGACCTCGATGCTGGCCATCGAGTACCGCCACGCCGGGCGCGACAGGCCCAGCACCACCCCGAGCCCGATGCCGAGGGCGCCGGCGGCGACCCAGCCCACGAGGGCGGCGCGCAGCGTGTGCAGCAGCGGGGGGAACAGCTCACCGGTGGCGACGAGGGTGGCGACCGCGCCGGCGATGCCGGACGGGGCGGGGAGGAACTCGAGCTCGACGGTGGCGCTCCGCACCGCGAGCTCCCACAGCCCGACCAGGGCGGCCATGGTCGACAGGCCGGGGATGTTGACCCGCCCCGTCCCGCCGGGCCGCCGCTTGGCCCCGTGCTCCCTAGCCATGGTGCGCCCGGATCTCGTCGAACACGATCCGGCGGAGCCGGTGGAACTGGGGAAGCTCCTTGGTCGCGAGCTGGTCCCTCGGCCGGGGCAGCTCGACGGGGATGTCCCGGACGATGGTGGCGGGGCTGCCGCCCAGGACGAGGATGCGGTCGCTCAGGTAGACGGCCTCGTCCACGTCGTGGGTGACGAAGGCGATCGTGGGCTTCCGCTGCTGGTGGACCCGCTGGAGCTCGTCCTGCAGCGACGCCTTCGTCATGGCGTCGAGGGCCCCGAAGGGCTCGTCCATGAGCAGGACCCGTGCGTCCATGGCCAGGCCCCGGGCCAGCTGCACCCGCTGCTGCATGCCGCCCGAGAGCCGCCACGGGTAGTCCCTGGCCCGTTCGGCCAGCCCCACCGTCTCGAGGGCGTCGGCGACCCGCCGGCGGATCTCGCCCTTCGACGCCTTGCCCTCGAGGCCCAGGGCGACGTTCTTCTCGACCGTGCGCCACGGCAGGAGCGACGCCGTGTAGTCCTGGAAGACGAAGGCGGCCTCCTCCGGCGGCCCGTCGAGCGGCTGGCCCCGGAAGCCGACCTGGGAGCCGGGGGCCGGGTCGACGAGCCCGCCGAGGACACGGAGCAACGTTGTCTTGCCCGTGCCCGAGCGTCCCAGTATCGAGACCAGCTCGCCTTCCCGAAGGTCCGCGGTGATCCCCTCGAGGACCCGCCGCGGACCTTCGCTGGAGCCGAGCTCGACCGTGAGGTCGCGGCAGTGGCAGACCACTGGGCCCCTCGCCGCCGCCGCCGGGGTGGCCGGCGGGGCGGCTTCCCTCACGTCCGTGGCCACGGTCATCGGCCCGAGGCGGGCAGGACGAGCTTGGCAGGGTCGACGTTGCCGGCCGGCTCCCCGAGGTCCTTCAGCACCTGGACCCAGCGGGCCAGGTCCTGCGTCCGGACGTCGAAGCTGTAGGTGGGCAGGGCCACCGAGTTGGCCACGGGCGCCGGCATCCCCGTGTAGCCCTGGAGCACCTGGCGAGCGTCGGCGTTGTTCTGCTCGATGAACGCCTGGGCTTCCCTCAGTGACTGGATGAACCGGTCGATGGCGGGACGGTTCTGGCGGGCCCACGAGCCCTGCGCCATCCAGAAGTTGGTGGCGAGGGGATCGGCGATGGCGGAGAAGGGGTCGCCGATCGAGACGTAGCCGTCCCGCTTAAGGTTGGTGGCGAAGGGTTCGAGCGCTTCGACGGCGTCCAGGCGCCCGGCCTTGAGCTGGTCGGGGAGGTTGGGGGACGGCGCCTCCACACCCCTGATGGCGTCCGGGTTCACGCCCCTCTGCTTGGCGGCCCACAGGACGCCGGCGTGGATGACCCCGCTCAGCGTCGGACTGCCCACGGTCTTGTCCTTGAGCTGGGCGACGTCGGTGATGCCGGAGTCGGCGGGCACGATCACCTGGACGAAGGGGTTCTCCTTCGAGCTGATCGTGTTGCCGGCGACCTGGACGACGTCCAGCCCCGCGCTGCCGGCCCGGATCAGGTCTGTGGCCGTGCCCAGGGCGATGTCGAACTGGCGTCCCAGCGTGGCCGGGATGTCGGAGATGTTGGCGGCCTGCTCGAGGGTCACGTCGAGGTTGTTGCGCTCGAAGATGCCCTTCTCCTTGGCCACGTGCAGCGGCAGCGCGGTGGTGGCCGGCACGAACGACACTCGCAGCTTGGCCGGACCGGGCGTGGTGGAGTCCGGGCCCGGCGGCGCGGAGGCGGGCTGGCTCCTCCCGCCGCATCCGGCGGCGGCGAGGGCCAGCACCACGACGGCGACCGCCGGGGCGCGGTGGGCCCTGAGGAGGGACAGGAGGTTCATCGGGGTTTCCTTTCTGGAGGCGACGTACTGACTACGGGTGTTCTAGGAGCGGGCGTTGCAGGGACGTTGCACGGGGGGCCGCCGGCCCGCCCGTCACAGGTGGACGAGGACGGAGCTGCCCTCCGCCACCTCGACGAGGATCTCGGCCAGGGGGCGAGGGCGGGCGCTGATGGCGCTCAGCTGGTCGGGGTGGATGCCGTGGGCGCCGGCGGCCTGCGGGCAGGCCG
>DATLGZ010000118.1:0-3269 GCA_035540235.1 Acidimicrobiales bacterium
CGGTGGTGGGCACCGTGGGCGGCCCTGTCGTGGGGAGGTCGACCCGGCTGGTGGTGGTGCTGGCGGGGATGGTGGGCCCCGCCCCCACCTGCACGTCCCGGGGCTCGCCGCCGCCGGAGAGCAGGGTGGTGACGAGGAAGATCAGGGCGCACCCGCCCAGGAAGTACAGCAGCGCGTTGACGCGGTAGGACAAGGGCAGCTCGAGCCACCAGTCCTGGAGGCGGCGGCGCTGGGAGACCTCGTCGTCCGGGTTGGCCATCCTGTGGTCCTGGTGCGAGCCCCGGCTCGGGTGAGGGAAGCTAGCCGGATGGACGACTTACCTGGGGCCTGGCCGGGCTCGCCGTACCCCCTCGGGGCAACGTGGGATGGAGAGGGTACCAACTTCACGATCTACTCCGAGGTCGCCCGGTCCGTGACCCTCTGCCTGTTCGACAGGGCGGGACGGGAGCGGCGAGTCCGGCTCCCCGAGGTGACCGCCTTCGTGTGGCACGGCTACGTGCCCGGCGTGGGGCCGGGCCAGCGCTACGGGTTCCGGGTCGACGGCCCCTACGAGCCCCACCACGGCCTGCGCTGCAACCCGGCCAAGCTGCTCATCGACCCCTACGCCCGCGCCATCGACGGCGAGCTCGACTGGCACGACTCGGTCTTCGGGTACGTGGTCGGCAAGGACGACACGCACCGCGACGACCGGAACTCCGCGCCCCACGTGCCCAAGTCGGTGGTGGCCGACACGCTCTTCCCGTGGGGGGACGACCAGCGGCCGCGCACCCCCTGGCACGACACCGTCATCTACGAGACCCACGTGAAGGGGTTCACCGCCCGCCACCCCGGAGTGCCCGAGGCCCTCCGGGGCACCTACGCCGGGCTGGGCAGCCCGGCTGCCATCGACCACCTGGTGAGCCTGGGCGTGACGGCGGTGGAGCTCCTCCCCGTCCACCACTTCGTCTCCGAGCACGAGCTGGTCAAGCGGGGCCTCAGCAACTACTGGGGCTACAACACCCTGGGCTTCTTCGCGCCCCACGCCGCCTACTCGGCGGGCGGGACGCGCGGCGAGCAGGTCCGGGAGTTCAAGGCCATGGTGCGGGCCCTGCACGCGGCGGGCATCGAGGTGATCCTCGACGTGGTCTACAACCACACCGCCGAGGGCAACCACATGGGGCCCACGTTGAGCTTCCGGGGCATCGACAACGGCGCCTACTACCGCCTGGTCGAGGGCGACCGCCGGATGTACATGGACTACACCGGCACCGGCAACACGCTCAACGCCCGCAACCCCGAGGTGCTCCACCTCATCATGGACTCCTTGCGGTACTGGGTCACCGACATGCACGTGGACGGCTTCCGCTTCGACCTGGCGTCAGCCCTGGCTCGGGGGTTCCACGAGGTCGACCGCCTGTCGGCCTTCTTCGACCTCATCCACCAGGACCCGGTGGTGTCGCAGGTGAAGCTGATCGCCGAGCCGTGGGACGTGGGCGAGGGCGGCTACCAGGTGGGCAACTTCCCTGCCCTGTGGACGGAATGGAACGGCAAGTACCGGGATGCGGTGCGGGACTTCTGGCGGGGGAGCGACGCCACGCTGGCCGAGATGGGCTACCGCCTGACCGGCTCGTCCGACCTCTACCAGGCCGACGGCCGCCGCCCCATCGCCTCCATCAACTTCGTGACCGCCCACGACGGGTTCACGATCCGCGACCTCGTCTCCTACAACGACAAGCACAACGAGGCCAACGGCGAGGACAACCGCGACGGCTCCGACGACAACCGGTCGTGGAACTGCGGGGTCGAGGGCGAGACCGACGACCCGGCCGTGCTGGCCCTGCGTCGCCGCCAGCAGCGCAACTTCCTGGCCACCCTGCTGCTGTCCCAGGGTGTCCCCATGATGCTGGGAGGCGACGAGATGGACCGCAGCCAGCAGGGGAACAACAACGCCTACTGCCAGGACAACGAGCTGACCTGGTTCGACTGGGACCTCGACCCCGAAGCCGAGGAGCTGCTGCGGTTCACCCGCCGGGTGATCGCCCTGCGGCGGGAGCACCCGGTGTTCCGCCGCCGCAGCTTCTTCCAGGGCCGGCCCATCCACGGCACCGACCTGGCCGACATCGGCTGGTTCGGACCCGACGGCAAGGAGATGACCGAGCGCCAGTGGTTCGGGGGACGGGTCAGCGCCCTGGGGATGTTCCTCAACGGCCAGGAGATCGCTGAGCCCGGCCCCCGGGGCGAGCGGGTGGTGGACGACAGCTTCCTGGTCCTGCTCAACGGGGGCCACCTGGCCGTTCCCTTCCGCCTGCCCGACGAGAAGTGGGCCCAGACCTACGAGCTGGTGATCGACACCGCCATCGGCTACACCGCCACCCACCCGCCCGGGCTGCTGGAGGGCGTCATCCTCGCCGGCGGCGACGACGTCGACCTCGAGGGCCGCTCGCTGGTGGTGCTGCGCAAGACGGCCTGACCGGCTCGGGGGCTGCCGCAGGGCAGCGCGCCCGACCCAGCGCGCCGCCGCGTTCGAGGCAGATGACCCGCGAAACCACGGGTGGTTGCCTAAGACGCAGGAGGGGCGGGTGCGGCGGCCAGCCGCAGCGCCTCGGCGGCGGCCTGGCCGGGGCTGTCCACCCTCACGACCCGGTCGGGGCCGGGGGAGGAGAGGTCCCACGTGCCCAGCCCCACGACCGGCTTGCCCAGGCGCAGGGCCAGGGCGATCTCCGACAGCGTGCCGAATCCGCCGCCCACCGCCACCAGCGCGTCGGCCGCCCGCACCACCAGGACGTTGCGGGCCTCGCCCAGGCCGGTCGGGAGGGCGACGTCGACCCACGGGTTGGCCTCGGCCCGGTCGGCGCCGGGCAGGATGCCGACGGTCGTGCCGCCTCCCGCCTTGGCCCCCCGGCACGCCGCCTCCATGACCCCGCCCCGGCCACCGCACACCAGGATCGCGCCCCCCTCGGCCAGGGCCCGCCCCACCGCCTCGGCATCCGCCTGCTGGGCCTCGGTGGCCTCCGAGCCGCCCACCACCGCGATGTACCGAGGCCCCACGGGCCGACGCTAGACTGCCGCCCAATTGTGACGGGACGGGTACGCGCCGTCTCCGTGGTGCTGGCGCTGGCGGCCACAGGGTGCGGCACCATGGCGGGAGGAGACCTGGGGGACGAGGTCTCCGCCGGCCCGCGCCCCACCGCGGTCGACGGCCCCGCTCCCGAGCTCACCAACCGCCTCCGAACCTCCGACGGGCTGGCCCAGCCCGTCGGAGGTTCGGAGGCGGTTGGTGAGCTCGGGAG
>DATLGZ010000119.1:0-15299 GCA_035540235.1 Acidimicrobiales bacterium
CGTCATCGAGTCGGTGTTCGCGGTGATCAAGGCCCGCCGGCCCGACGGGGTGCCGGCCTGGTTCGTGCGTTCGTCGGAGATGAAGCTCAGCCCGGAGGAGCGGCTCGGGGCCCTCGAGGGCTACGCCGCCACCGTGCGCCAAGGCCTGGCCGAGACCTGGAAGTGGTGAGCGGAGTCGACGGAGGGGGGCGGCGGTGAGGATCTTCCTGAGTCATTCCCATCTCGACCGGCCTGTCGCGGCGGCGTTGAAGACATTGCTCGACGACCTCTTCGGGGATCGGGTGGCGGTCAGCTACTCGTCGGACGAGTCACCCGAGGGCGGCATCGCGCCGGGCGAGCCGTGGCTGGCGTGGATCCAGCGGGTGCTGGCGACGACCGACACCACCTACGTGCTGCTGACCCCCAACTCGATACGGCGGGCGTGGGTGCTGTGGGAGGCGGGAGCGGCGGCAGGCGTGGCCCTGGGCGCGGCGCGGCCGCCCGAGGTCGTCCCCGTGACCTTCGGCATCGAGGGGGACGACGTCCCGCAGCCGCTGCAGAGCGCGCAGGTGATCCGCGGCGACACCGACGCGGCGGGTGGGATCGTCCGCCTCCTCGACGTGCTCAACCGCCAGCTCGACAGCCCGCTGACGGTTAAGGCCCTCCAGGCGACGGAGCGGGAGTGCCTGCCCGATTACCTCGGGAGGATCGCCGACGCGCTCAAGGGGGCCGCCCCCCTTGAGATGCTGCTGGCCTCGGTTCCGGCCAGCTTCCCCGCCAGCAAGCTGGCAGGCCACTGGGCCACCAGTTACCAGTTCACGTCCAACGGCGCCACGCGCCATCATGCCGACGTGGCCGAGCTGACCGCCGAGTCCGATCGCCGCCTGCGGGCGACCAACCGGTTCCCCAGCCCCCGCACCGAGGGCTACGCCCGACCCTTCCTCAACGAGATCGAAGCCGAGCTGGCCAACCGCCACGTCATCGGCCACTGGAAGAACCTCAACGACACGCGCTACTTCGGCGCCGTCCACCTCGCCGTGCTCACCGGCGAGTGCGTGATGGCCGGCTACTACTCGTCCTTCTCCAGTGATGTGAGCGTCGGGTGCGGCGAGTGGCGCTGGGTGCGCATCGACCCCGACACGGTGAGGGGCGCGGACCTCCCGTCCGTGACCCTGCGCCCGCCCCAGGAGATCCACGCGCTGCTCACGTCCCACGCCTCCCACGCCGGGCCCATCACCCTCGCCCAGCTGAAGGAAGGCGACTAGTTGGGGCTCGGGCGAGACCATGTCCGCAAGGTGGTCGACGTCTACATCCGGGCCTGGACGGAGCAGGACCCCGCCCTGATCGTCACCATCTTCACCGAGGACGCCACCTACCACGAGCGGGTGCTGCGCGAGCCGATCCGCACGCGCGAGGGAATCCGGGACTACTGGCGCACCAAGGTCGTGGGCGCCCAGGCCCGCATCGAGTGCCGGCTGCTTGCGCTCTACGTAGACGGCGACACGGCCATCGCCGAGTGGGAGGCCCGCTTCGACGACCTGGCCGAGGGCTTCCGCAAGCGCATGCGCGAGGTCGCCATCCTCGAGTTCGAGGGCGAGCGCATCGCCCACCTGCGGGAGTACTGGTCGTCGGAGGTGCTGGGACCGCTCGACGGCGACTGACTGCCCCTCACCTGGCCCGCGTCAGGTGCGGGTCCAGATGCGGCCGTAGTTGCTGGGCACGGTGAGCCACCGCTCCTGACCGTCGGCGACGTCGCCCAGGTCGTGGCCGTGCAGCTCCTCGCGGTACTTGCCGCCCACGGCGAAGGTGAAGGGCACGGTCTGGTCGGCTTCGCCGAAGTTGAGGGCGACCACGGTTAGGGCATCGTCGAGGCGGCGGGTGAAGACGAGCACGCCCAGGTCCTGGTACCGCCCCGGGTCGTTGTGGAAGAAGTGGTCGCCGCCCCGGAGCTGGGGCAGCTGCCGCCGCAGGGCCACGAGCTTGCGCACGAGCGTGACGGCCGCCCGCCCGATGTGGTCGTAGAAGTAGTCCCACCGCACCGGCCGGAACAGGGCGACGCGCCCGAAGCCGCTCTCGGGCACGAAGTAGTTCTCGCCCAGCTCCTGCCCCTGCCACAGCATGGGGATCCCCCGTCCCGTCATCATGGCGATGAGGTAGGGCTGGACCTTCCACCAGTTGTCCCGCAGCCCCTCCCGCAGCAGGTCGTTGTCGGCGGCGGTGGTGCCGAAGTTGCACACGAAGCGGGAGTGGTCGTGGTTCTCCACGTACTGGAGCGCGGTCTTCGGGATGGTGTCGTCGTCGACGGTCCGCGACGCCGGGTACCCCATCAGCCCGAGCCGCAAGCCCAGGTCGGTCAGCGCCCCGGCCGAGCCCCGGGCCGCCCCCTGGGCCGCGCCGAGGGTCTCGTTCTGCCAGGTGCAGTTGCTGTAGGTCTGGTCGAGGATCTCGACCGGTCCCTCCAGCTGCTCGGCGCACTGGATGAGGTTGACGGTGCCGTCGCCGGCCCCACCGCTGGAGCCGTCGTCGTCGAAGAAGCGGTCCCAGTGGCCGCCGCCGCCCCGACGGTTCTTCACGAAGCCGTAGGTCGCCCACGTGAGGTTGGCGTAGCCCTGGCCGACGGCCCCGTCCCAGTAGTTGGGCACGCAGTCGTAGCGGAAGCCGTCGGCGTGGTAGGTGGCCAGCCAGTGGTGGTTGACGGTGAAGAAGAAGTCGCGGGTCAGCTTGCGGCGGAAGTCGGTGCTCTCACCGAAGTAGTCCTTGGCGAAGGAACCCATGAACGGGTTCTCGTGGTAGTTCAGGCGCCGGTACAGCGAGGAGTAGGCGAAGTCGCTGCTGGTGTGGCCGTAGACCACGTCGAGGATCACCGCCATGCCCAGCTCGTGGGCCGCCTCGATCAGCCGCTGCATGTGCTTGCGGTTGCCCAGCCGCTCGTCGACCCCGAAGTAGCCGATGGGCAGGAAGCCCCAGTCGATGACGTGGGAGACGTTCGACACGGGCATGACCTCGATGCAGTTCACGCCCAGGTCGGCCAGGTAGGGGAGGCGGTCGATGGCGCCGTCCACGCTCCCGCCGAACTCGTTGATCATCAGCTCGTACATCACCAGGTCGTCGAGGGCCGGCACCCGCCACGCCGCCTCGCCGGCGGACCACTGGTGCGCTTGGTAGCCGACGGTGATGGCCGACAGCTTGCCCACCCCGAACTCACGGGCGTAGGGGTCGATCACCCAGTCGAGCTCGCCGGCCAGGTCGGGTCGCTCGAGGGCGTAGCGGTAGACGTAGCGGCCGGGCTCGCCCCAGTGCGAGCCGCCCCCGCCGCCGGCGGCGCCGAGGTCGACGGTGGTGCTCCAGTAGTCGCCGTAGGTGGGGTCGACGGAGTGGTGCAGCTCGACGCGGGTGGGCGGGACGTCCTGGATGAACTGGTCGGCCTCGTGGATCACCTTGACCCACAGCCGGTTGCCGTCGGCGGCCGAGACCCAGGGCAGCAGGACGCCGAACTCGAGCTGCCCGCCGGCCACCTCCCGGGCGCCGAGCCGGTTGAGGGGGAGAAGCTCCACCGTGGGACACTGTACGCCCCATCTGGCGGACAGGCGGAGGCGCACATGACCAACCGCATCGACCAGCCCCGGCCCTTCGACCTGGTCGGCAACCCGCTGCTCATCGGCGGCGTGGGCACCGGCTTCGAGGCGACGCTCAACTACCGGGTGCACGAGGGCCACGACGAGGTGCGCGGGTTCTTCAACGTGGGCGGCGGCACCGGCGAGCACGGGCAGTACCAGCTCCAGGTGGACGTCTCGGGGGCGGCGTTCACCCTCGACCGGGTGTTCGTCGAGGTGTTCGAGGTGAGCGCCAAGGACGGGAGCGAGATCAACAAGGTCATCGTCCCCGTCATCCTCGGGACCCAGGTCGTGGACGGCTACATCGGCTACCGCGAGCACGTGGTGAAGTCGGGCGACACGCTGTGGGCCATCGCCGAGGCCAACTACGGCAACGGCGCCGACTACCCCCGCATCGTGCGGGCCAACCCCACCCAGATCAGCGACCCCGACCTCATCTTCCCGGGCCAGGTCCTGAAGGTCCCCATCGGAGCCTGAGGCGGCGGGCTCCGGCCGTGGGAGGCGTCAGCGGAGGGCGATGTAGGCGTCGCGCAGGACGCTCGTCTCCAGCTCCATCTCCTCCAGCCGGTGCTTGACCAGGTCGCCGATGCTGACGATCCCGCACAGGTGGCCCCGCTCGTCGACCACGGGGACGTGGCGGTGGCGCGTCCGCGTCATCTCCGCCATCACGTGCGGGAGGACGTCGTCGGGCGTGCACGTCGGCACCCGCCGCGACATCACGTCCCTGACCCGCAGGTCGAGCAGGCCGGCGCCGTGGCGGTTGATCCCCCGGACGATGTCACGCTCGGAGATGGTGCCCTCGACCGCCTTGCCGTCGGGCGAGACTACGAGGGCGCCGATCCCCAGAGCAGACAGCTTGTGGAGGACGAGGCGGAGATCGGCTTCGGGAGAGATGGTCTCGACCGCGGAGCCCTTCGCCTTCAGGATGCTGCGCACCTTCATGGGTGGCCTCCCTGTGCGTCTGTCGGTAGGCCCATCTTCCCCCCGCCGGCCCAGAACGGCAATGGGCGGCTGCGGCTACCGCGGCGGCGCAGCCGGCCGGGGCGGCGTCGGCCGTCCCGTGTAGAAGCGGCGGTGGGCGGCCCGCTGCACGGCCCCGCCGCGCCAGAAGACCAGGGCGGTCAGGCCCGTGAAGACGGCGGCGATGGCCACGTCCCGCACGAGGAAGGGGCCCGGTCCCAACGCCAGCGGGGCCAGGTAGGCGAGGAACATGAACACGGCCACCGGCGCCAGGTGGGCCTGGGCGAGCAGGTTCAGGCGCCCTTCGAGCGTGGTGGGGTCGAACCAGCGGCCCCCGCTCCGGAAGCCGGGGATCCAGCCTCGCCGGTCGTCGGTCCAGGCCCGGCCGTCCCACCACCGCACCAGCAGGTCGTTGCCGGGGTCGGGGTACCAGCCCGGTGCGAGGGACACCTCCGCCGTAGCATCCATGGCCCCAAGGATAGTGGAGGGCGAGGATGACCAATCGTCCGGTGTTGCGGCGCGGGGCGCCCACCAGCGACGCGGTGCGGGAGCTGCAGGATCTGTTGCGGGACGCCGGCTTCGACCCGGGCCCGACCGACGGTGACTTCGGGTCCGGCACCGAGGAGGCGGTGAAGGCGTTCCAGCGGGCGCGGGGCCTCGACGACGACGGCGTGGTGGGACGGGACACGTGGGCGGCGCTGAAGGGGCGGGCCAGCCCCGCCCCCCTCAACAACGTCGAGGCCGACCACTCGGGGGCCGAGCACCCCGACCCGGTGGGCCAGATCGAGGCCTGGGGCTACGAGGACGGGGTCCGGGGCTTCCAGGAGTCGTTCGCCTGGCACGACATCGCGGTCGACGGGGACGCGGGCCAGGAGACGGCCCGGGCCGTTCAGAAGGTGGTCGACGCGGGCGGGCTGCTGTCGCCCCACTTCCACATGGACGAGTTCCGCTCCCACGGCAACGGCAGGCTGCGGATCCAGCGCGAGACGATCCGGTCGTGCGAAGCCACCTGGGCCAACCTGGGCGGGCCGCTCAACATCCTCTCCGGCTACCGCGACCGCGACCACAACGTCGCCATCGGCGGGGCGTCCGACAGCCAGCACGTCAAGGGCACGGCCGTCGATCCGACCCCGTTCCTGCCCCGCTCCGCCATCGAGGGGGCGGGGTGGGCCGGCGTGGGTGTGAGCGAGGTCACCGCCCCGGGACGCATCAGCCACATGGACCGCCGCGACGTGTTGGGCACGTCGCCGTCGGAGTTCGGCAACAACTAGGCGGGGGCGTCGGCCCTCCGGCCGTTACCGCCGGAGGGGCTGAGCTCCACGTAGATCTCGGCGCCGCCGGCCACGAACTCGGCCGCCTTGGCCTCGAGCCCCGACTCCACGTAGTCGCGCACGTCCTGGCTGATCCGCATGGAGCAGAACTTGGGGCCGCACATGGAGCAGAAGTGGGCGGTCTTGGCCGGGGCGGCGGGCAGGGTCTCGTCGTGGAACGACCGGGCCGTGGCCGGGTCGAGGGCCAGGTCGAACTGGTCCTCCCAGCGGAACTCGAAGCGGGCCTTGGACAGGGCATCGTCCCACTCCTGGGCCCGGGGGTGGCCCTTGGCCAGGTCGGCGGCGTGGGCCGCGATCTTGTAGGCGATCACGCCCTGCTTCACGTCGTCGCGGTCAGGGAGCCCGAGGTGCTCCTTGGGGGTGACGTAGCAGAGCATGGCCGTGCCGTACCAGCCGATCATGGCCGCCCCGATGGCCGACGTGATGTGGTCGTAGCCGGGGGCCACGTCGGTGGTTAGAGGGCCCAGGGTGTAGAAGGGCGCCTCGTGGCACAGCTCCAGCTGGAGCTCCATGTTCTCCTTGATCTTGTGCATGGGCACGTGGCCGGGGCCCTCGATCATCACCTGCACGTCGTGGCGCCAGGCGACCTCGGTGAGCTCGCCCAGGGTGGCCAGCTCGGCCAGCTGGGCCTCGTCGTTGGCGTCGTAGACCGAGCCGGGCCGGAGGCCGTCGCCCAGCGAGAAGGCCACGTCGTAGGCGGCGAGGATCTCGCACAGCTCCTCGAAGTGGGTGTAGAGGAAGTTCTCCCGGTGGTGGGCCAGGCACCAGGCGGCCAGGATCGACCCGCCCCGGCTCACGATCCCGGTGCGGCGGGCGGCGGTCATGGGCACGTAGGCGAGGCGCACGCCGGCGTGGACCGTGAAGTAGTCGACGCCCTGCTCGCACTGCTCGACGATCGTGTCGCGGTAGACGTCCCAGGTGAGCTCGGCGGGCTGGCCGTCGACCTTCTCCAGCGCCTGGTAGATGGGCACGGTGCCGATGGGGACGGGCGAGTTGCGCACGATCCACTCCCGGGTGGT
The DNA here is from genome assembly GCA_035540235.1 of Acidimicrobiales bacterium. Lineage (GTDB taxonomy): Bacteria > Actinomycetota > Acidimicrobiia > Acidimicrobiales > AC-14 > JBFMCT01. The sequence goes on from DATLGZ010000119.1 coordinate 6,904, forward strand.
GTGGATGTCGGCGCCGGTGGACAGGTCCATGACCGTGTCGGCGCCCCAGCGGGTGGCCCACGTGAGCTTGTCGACCTCCTCGGCGATGGAGGACGTGACCGCTGAGTTTCCGATGTTGGCGTTGATCTTGACCAGGAAGTTGCGGCCGATCGCCATCGGCTCGGACTCGGGGTGGTTGACGTTGGCGGGGAGGATGGCCCGGCCCCGGGCGATCTCGTCCCGCACCAGCTCGGGGTCGACGCCCTCTCGTGTGGCCACGAACGCCATCTCGGGGGTGACCTCGCCGCGGCGGGCGTAGTGCATCTGGGTCACGGTCCGCCCCGGCTTGGCCCGCAGAGGCCGGGTGGGTGCGGTCGTGGCCTTGGTCGGAGTGGCGGCCTGCTGGCTGCGGCTGCGGCGGACCGCCGCCCGCCCGTCGTCGCGGGTGGTGGGGCGGCGGCCCTCGTACTCCTCGACGTCCTCCCGGGCGAGGACCCACGGTCGGCGGAGGGGCGGCAGGCCGGCGGCGGGGTCGTGGTCGGGTCCGGCCGGCCCGCTCGTGTCGTAGAGGCGGACCGACGATCCGTCGGTGAGGGAGACCTCGGTGAACGGCACCCCGTCGACGTAGACCTTCTGGCGCATCCCTCTCCCTTCGCCGGCATTACCCGGACAGGTTCGAACGGTCGGCGCCCGCTGGTTCAGCGCCCTCTCAGCCCGGTCCGTCCGGGCTCCCGTGTGCTCCCAACCGTAGTTCCTGGAAGGCCAACCCCCCGAAGAGCCGGACGCCCAGGAAGTACAGCTCGGCGAAGGTGAGGCAGACGACCCGGCCGAGGTCGAGGGGGTGCGGGTGCTGGACGTGGCAAAGCTCCACCATGTCCTGGCGGAAGGCGAGGTCGCAGGCCAGCCGGTCGGCGCCCAGGGCGTAGCAGATGTCGTGGCGGACGCAGGCGTCGGTGAAGTCGAAGATGCCCGCCAGCTGATCCGGCACGGCCGTGCACGCCCCCCCGTCCTCCGCCAGGACGGCAGGGCTGGTGGCCACCCCGCGTGCGACGATCTCTGGCGCCTCGTCGTCCGCCGCCGCCGGGGCCCCCGCCGCCATGACCGCGGCCAGCACCACCACCGTCACCAGCCGGCGCATCACGACCGGGCCACGATCACGGCCTGTATCTGGCGGACCTGGAAGTCGTCGATGCGACCGGTCGTCCGCAGCTCGTGCAGCACGCCGCTGTGGGGGCCGATTCGCCATGTCGCCGTCCACCGTTGGGTCACCTCCACGTCGTAGGTCCCGGCCCACATGTAGTCATGAGTGATCGTGCCGTGGGGCCAGGGCGAGCCCTCGCGGCGGTGCGGCCCCGACTTCTCGCCGTCGCCCCAGTCGACGTGGTACACGCCGGTGGCCTGGATCCGCAGCTCCCCTATGGGTGTGGGGCTGGTGTGGGTGTGAGTCGTCGTCCCGTTCGTCTCGAGGTAGGCCAACTTCCCCGTGATCCCCCACCCCGGCGCGATGTGCGGCTTCGGGCTGGGTAGCGGGATCGTCTCCCAGTGACTTGCGGCGATGGCACGCGGGGAGATGGCCGTTCCCGGCTCCTCGGGGCAGGGGGGAGGGACGCCGGCCAGCACATTCGTGAAGTCGGAATCCGGTACCTGGTACACGGCGTCGGGCACGGTTGGGTCAGTCACCTCTCGCCACCCCGTCGTCGTGCATCGTGTTCCGTCAGCCTGCACCACTATTCGCTCATAGGGAACGTACCGGGTAGTGCTGCCAGCACCGCCAGTTGTGCTAGGAGCATCGGACGTTCCAACCAATTCACCATTGATGTAGGTCTTGCCATCAACACGGCAGACGATGACGGGTCCTTCCTTATAGCAGTGAGCCGACGTGTCGGATGTCGCAGGTGGCGGTTCCTCCGTGCCTCCTGGAATGGCATACAGAGGAAAGACCAGCATGCACGCTACGACAACAGCTCTCCTTCGGACGTTCACGAAGCGCACTGATTCGGTGGATCTGGGAAACCCGGTGGAGGGAAGCCCTCGAAGGTGTAGGCCCAGCCCGTGTCGTTGAGGAGTATCGCATTGCGGGTTGGGTCAATCGGCACGAGCCCAACCCAGTACGTCCGGGTCTCGTTTCCTGGAGAGGCCTCGGCCACTCCAGTCGAATCGCGAACGACGCGGGCGAAGATGCATCCAGGGCTCGCTGTAAAGAGGTGATCGATCCTCGTCGTCTGGTTTCCCGGAGGTATCCGAAGCCCGCGGAAATTGAGCCGAATCAGTTCTTGAAAAAGATCAACTCTGAGCTGTACGTCCCGGTCCTGCGCGTACAGGGCTCGGAGTCGTTGGACGGCTTCGTCTGAAATGGTTCGCACCTGGATCGTGTGTCGGAGTATGTCGCCGTAGGCCTTGTCCAGGCCCTCCAAAACGCGGTTGACGTAGGCGGCGTCGATGACGGGGGGGACGGCGTAGGGATGGGTGGTCGTGGTGGTCGGGGGTTCGGTGCCGACGGTGGCGGAGGGGACGCCGACCTGGGCGCCGCCCTCGGAGCAGGCGGCGGCCGCCACCGCCGAGACCAACCCCACCATCGCCGCCCGCCATCGCGCCGCCCGCACGGCACCATGCATATCATGTCTTTCCGTACTTGGAAAGGCCCAAGTAAGGTCGGGTCCGATGACCGCGCCGTTCCTCGCTGCGTGCCGTGGGGAGGCGGTCGAGCGCACGCCGGTCTGGTTCATGCGCCAGGCGGGGCGGTCGCTGCCCGAGTACCGGGCGGTGCGGGCCAGGCACGGGATGCTCGACATCGTCCGCACGCCCGAGCTGGCGGCGGAGGTGACCCTCCAGCCCGTGCGCCGCCTGGGCGTCGACGCCGCCATCCTCTTCTCCGACATCGTCGTCCCCCTTGTCGGCATCGGCGTCGACCTCGAGCTGGCCGCCGGCACGGGCCCGGTCATCGCCGAGCCCTTCCGCACGGCCGACGACCTGCGCCGCCTCCGCCCCCTGGAGCCCGAGGCCGACGTTCCCTACGTGCTGGAGACGGTGCGGCTGCTCGTCAAGGAGCTGGCCGTGCCCCTCATCGGGTTCGCGGGCGGGCCCTTCACCCTCGCCAGCTACCTCGTCGAGGGCGGGCCGTCGAAGACCTACGCCCGCACCAAGTCCCTCATGCACGCCGACCCCGGCATGTGGCTGGCCTTCGTCGACGCCCTGGCCGGCATCGCCGTCGCCTCGCTGCGGGCCCAGGTGGAGGCGGGGGCGGCCGCCATCCAGGTCTTCGACTCGTGGGCCGGCCAGCTGTCGCCGCCCGACTACGAGCGGTTCGTCTTGCCCGCCAGCCGGCGGCTGTTCGCCGAGCTGGCCGACCTCAACGTCCCCCGCATTTACTTCGGCGTCGGCACCGGCGAGCTGCTGGAGCTGATGCGCGACGCAGGGGCCGACGTGGTGGGCGTCGACTTTCGGGTGCCGCTCGACCGGGCCCGGGCCCGCCTGGGGCCGGGCGTGGCCGTGCAGGGCAACCTCGACCCCACCCGCTGCCTGGCCCCCTGGCCGGCGGTGGAGGCCGGCGTGCGCGACGTGCTCGACCGCAATGGCGGCCGGCCCGGCCACGTCTTCAACCTGGGCTGGGGCGTCCTGCCCGAGACCGATCCCGACGTGCTGATGCGCATCGTCGACACCGTGCATGGCGGCTGACGCCGGCGTCCTCGTCATGGCCTACGGCACGCCGGCCACCCCGGCCGACGTGGAGGCCTACTACACCCACGTCCGCCGGGGCCGGCCCCCCACGCCCGAGCTGCTGGCCGAGCTGCGGGCCCGCTACGACGCCATCGGGGGGACGTCGCCGTTGCTGGAGCGCACCCGGGCCCAGGCCGCCGGCCTGGCGGCGGCGCTGGGCGACGGCTACCGGGTCGAGCTGGGCATGAAGCACGCCGCCCCCTTCATCGAGGACGGCGTGGCCGCCTTGGTGGCCGCCGGCGTGGGATCGATGGTCGGCCTCGTCCTCGCCCCCCACTACTCGCGCCTGTCGGTCGGGGAGTACGGGGGCCGGGCCCGGGCCGCCGCCGACGAGGCGGGCGTACCGCTGGCGATGGTGGAGTCGTGGCACGTCGAGGCGGGCTACGTAGACCTGCTGGCCGGCTTCGTGCGCGACGGCCTGGCCGGGCTGCCCGACGGGGCCGAGGTGGTGTTCACCGCCCACAGCCTGCCGGCCCGCATCCTGGCCGACGGCGACCACTACCCGGCCCAGTTGGAGGAGACGGCGGCGGCGGTGGCCGAGCGGGCGGGCGTCGGCGACTGGTCGGTGGGCTGGCAGAGCGCGGGCCGCACCCCCGAGCCGTGGATCGGCCCCGACGTCCTCGACGTGCTGCGGGCCCGGGCCCGTGACGGGTCGGCCGGAGTGCTGGTGTGCCCGGCCGGCTTCGTGTCCGACCACCTCGAGGTGCTCTACGACCTCGACGTGGAGGCGGCCCGGCTGGCCGCCGACCTGGGTCTCCCCTTCGCCCGCACCCGCATGCCCAACGACCACCCCCTCTTCTGCTCGACCCTGGCGGACGTGGTGCGCGAACGCCGTGGCGGGTGACGGGGTCGGCGTCGCCGTCTTGGGCGGGGGTATCACCGGGCTGGCCACCGCCTGGTTCCTGCGCCAGGCCGCCCCCGACCTGCCCGTCACCATCTACGAGGCGGGCGACCGCCTGGGCGGCAAGATCCGCACCTCGGAGCTGGCCGGCCGCCCGGTGGAGGAGGGTCCCGACACCTTCCTGGCCCGGGTGCCGTGGGCGGTCGAGCTGTGCCGGCGCATCGACCTGGGCGACGACCTGGTCGAGCCCGCCACCAGCCGGGCCTACGTGTGGACGCGCGGCGCCCTGCGGCCGCTCCCGCCCGGGACCGTACTGGGCGTGCCCGGCCGGCTCGGGCCCCTGGTGCGGTCGGGGATCGTGTCGCCGGCGGGGCTGGCCCGGGCCGGCCTCGACCTCGTGCTGCCCCGCCGCTCCCACGGCGACGACCCGTCGGTGGCCGACGTGGTGGCGGGCCGGTTCGGGCGTGAGGTGGCGCAGCGCCTGGTCGAGCCGCTGGTGGGCGGCATCCACGCCGGCCGGGCCGACCGCCTCAGCCTGACTGCGGTGGCTCCCCAGATCGCGGGCGTGGCCAGGTCGAGCCGCAGCCTGCTCGTCGGCCTCCGGCGCATGGCGCCTCGTCCCGGCGGCCCGGTCTTCCTCGGCGTGCGGGGCGGCCTGGGCCGGCTCGTCGACCGGCTGGCCGACCGGCTCGACGGGGTGGATGTCCGCCTGCGGTCGCCGGTCGTGTCCCTCGACGACGTGGCCGCCGCCGCAGTGGTGTGCACCCTCCCCGCCCCGGCGGCGGCGAGGTTGGCACCCGCCGAGGCAGCGGCCGAGCTGGGGGCCATCCGGCACGCGTCGGTCGTCACCGTCACCCTGGCCTACCCGGCGACGGCGCTGGCCCGGCCCCTCGACGGCAGCGGCTTCCTGGTGCCCCGCATCGACGGCCGCCTGATGACGGCCTGCTCGTGGACGTCGTCCAAGTGGCCCGGTTCGAGCCCCGACGGCGTGGTGTTCCTCCGGCCCTCGGCGGGGCGCATCGGCGACGACCGGGCTGTGCGGCTCGACGACGCCACCCTCGTCGACCGCCTGCACGGCGAGCTGGTGGAGGCCATGGGGCTGCGGGCCCGTCCCGCCGAGTGGCTCGTCAGCCGCTGGCCCGAGGCTTTCCCCCAGTACGACGTGGGCCACCAGGCCCGGGTGGCCCGCATCGAGGCCGCCCTCCCGCCCGGCCTGGTGCTGGCCGGCGCCCCCTACCGGGGCGTGGGGATCGCCGCCTGCATCCGCGACGCCGAGCTGGCGGCGGCCAAGGCGGTGGCGGCCGTAGGGTTGGCGGCATGATCACCGTGCGCTCGCCCTACGACGGCACGGAGCTGGGAGAGGTGCCGTCGTGCACCCCCGAGGACGTCGACCGGGCGGTGGCGGCGGCCGCCGATGCCCTCCGCCGCGACCCCCTGCCCCCCTGGCGACGGGCCGAGATCCTCGACCGGTGCGCCACCCTGCTGGCCGAGCGCACCGAGGAGCTCGCCCGCACCATTGCCGGCGAGGCGGCCAAGCCGCTCAAGACGGCCCGGGTCGAGGCCCAGCGGGCGGTGGTGACGTTCACGTTCGGGGCGGTGGCGGCCCGCACCCTGGCCGGCGACGCCGTCCCCATCGACGCCGCCCGGATCGGCGAGGGACGGCTGGGTCTCACCCTGCGGGTGCCGATCGGCGTGGTGGGCGCCATCACGCCGTTCAACTTCCCGCTCAACCTGGTCGCCCACAAGCTGGCCCCCGCCATCGCCGCCGGCTGCCCGGTGGTGCTCAAGCCGGCGTCGCAGACGCCGCTGACGGCGCTGGCGCTGGCCCGGCTGCTGGTCGAGGAGTGCGGGCTGCCGGCCGGCTACCTCCATGTGGTCACCGGGCCGGGAGGGACGGTGGGCAAGGCCCTGGTCGAGCACGACGGCATCGCCTACCTCACCTTCACCGGCTCGGGCGAGGTGGGGTGGGACCTCAAGTCCCGGGCGGGGCGGAAGAAGGTCGCCCTCGAGCTGGGCAACAACTCGCCGGTGATCATCGAGGCCGACGGCGACTGGGACCGAGCGGCCCGCACCATCTCGGTGGCCGGCTTCGCCCACGCCGGCCAGTCGTGCGTGTCCACCCAGCGGGTGTACGCCCACGCCGACGTGGCCGACGGGTTCTGCGCCGCCCTGGCCAAGCTGGTCGGCGACCTGGTCGTGGGCGACCCCCTGGACGAGGCCACCGACGTGTCGGCCCTCATCACCACCGGCGACCGTGACCGGGTGAAGGCCTGGGTCGACGAGGCGGTGGCGGCGGGGGCAGAGATCGTGGCCGGCGGCGACGTCCTCGACGGCATGCTGCGTCCCACCGTGCTGCGCAACGTGTCCCCCGACATGCGGGTGTGCCGTGACGAGGTGTTCGGGCCGGTGGTGGCTGTCCAGACCTACACCGACGTCGACGAGGCCCTGCGCCTGGCCGACGACACCCGCTACGGCCTGCAGGCCGGCATCTTCACGTCCAGCCTCCCCGTGGCCCTGCGGGCCGCCCGTGAGCTGCACTTCGGCACGGTGCTGGTCAACGAGGTCCCCACCTGGCGGGCCGACCAGATGCCCTACGGCGGCGTGCGGGCCAGCGGCAACACCAAGGAAGGCCCCCTGTGGGCCGCCCGGGAGATGACCGAGGAACGCCTGATCGTCCTCGGCACGTAGCCGGAGCCGAAGTGATGTACCTGGACTACATCCTGTGTTGCTCAGCTACCTCACTTCGGCCTGGGGCTCGGAGCAACCCCGTATGACCGGTCCCGCGCCGCCCCGCTTGCTGCCCATGCTCGCCGGTGGCAACGGCGTCCCGCCCAACCCGACCGGCTACCTGTTCGAGCCGAAGCTGGACGGGATCCGGGCGATGGCGATCGTGGATGGCGGCGAGGTGGTCGTCACCAACCGCCGGGGCGGCGAGGTCACCAGCCACTACCCGGAGCTGGCCGGGATGGCCGGCGGGCTGGCGCCCCACGCGGCGGTGCTCGACGGCGAGGTGGTGGCGTTCAACGAGAAGGGCCTGTCGAGCTTCCAGCGGCTCCAGCGCCGCATGCACGTGGCCCAGCCCACCCCACGCCTGGTCGCCGAGACGCCGGTCGTCTTCGTGGCCTTCGACCTGCTGTGGCTCGACGGCGAGCTTCTCGTCGACCTCCCCCAGGGCGAGCGCCGCCAGCGGCTCGAGGGCCTCGCGCTCAAGGGCGGGGCGTGGCAGACGGCTCCGGTCCTCGACGCGTCGCCGGACGAGCTCTTGGAGGCCTGCCGCCAGGCGGGGCTGGAGGGCTTCATGGCCAAGAAGGCCGACGCCCCCTACCTGCCGGGCCGGCGGTCGTCGGCGTGGTGGAAGGTCAAGTGCGGCCGGCGGCGGGAGTTCGTGGTGGGCGGGTGGTCGACCGGGTCCGGCAGCCGCCAGGACAGCATCGGCTCGCTGGCCTTGGGGGCCTACGACACCGCGGACGAGGAGACCCAGCGCCTCTTCTACGTCGGCCAGGCCGGGTCGGGCCTCAACGAGGAGATGATCCGCCAGCTGCAGAAGCTGTTCTCCCAGATCGCCGTCCCCGACTCGCCGTTCGTGAACAAGCCGCCGCTCAAGCTGCACTACGTCCGTCCCATGCTGGTCGTGGAGGTGGCCTACACCGAGGTGACGGAGGGCGGCACGCTCCGCCAGCCCTCGATCAAGGGCCTCCGCGCCGACGTGATCGCCGGCGACGTCACGTGGGACGAGGACATCGCGGCCTGCTTTGCCCCACGGATCGAACCGCCAGACGGCGGGTGACGCTCGGCCGACCTACCGGTCACCGTGGCGGCGTTGGGGCGACGGAAACGGTGACCAGAACGGGGCGGGGGG
>DATLGZ010000120.1:0-8614 GCA_035540235.1 Acidimicrobiales bacterium
GGCCGAGGAGGCGCCCGCCCTCGAGGTGGTGCCGGAGGTCGTCGCGCCCGAGGTCGAGGCCCCGGCCCGCCCCGGCTTCCGCGACCGGCTGGGCAAGGCCCGCTCGCTGCTGGCCGGCTACATCGGCAACATCCGGTCCAAGACCAGGATCGACGACGAGACCTGGGACGACCTGGAGGAGGCGCTGGTGCGGGCCGACGTGGGCGTCGCCACCGCCAGCGTCGTGCTCGACGACCTCCGGGCCCGGGTCAAGCGCGACAGCATCGCCACCCCTGACGAGCTGCTCGAGGCGCTCAAGGCCGACCTCAAGAAGTCGCTGGCGGTGGCCGACCGCACCCTGCGCTTCGAGCCGGGCACGCCCAACGTGTGGATGTTCGTGGGGGTCAACGGGGTGGGCAAGACCACCACCATCGGCAAGGTGGGCGCCCTGCAGGCGTCCGAGGGCCGGTCGGTGATCATGGCCGCCGGCGACACGTTCCGGGCGGCGGCGGCCGAGCAGCTGGAGCTGTGGTCGAGGCGGGCCGGCGCCCAGCTGGTGCGAGGCAAGGAGGGGGGCGATCCTGGCGCGGTGGTGTTCGACGCGGTCGAACGGGCCGCCGCCCGCCGGGTCGACCTGGTCCTGGCCGACACCGCCGGCCGCCTCCACACCAAGGTCAACCTCATGGAGGAGCTGAAGAAGGTGCGCCGGGTGGCCGAGAAGGCGGCCGGCCTGGTCACCGAGGTCCTCCTCGTGATCGACGCCACCACCGGCCAGAACGGCCTGGTCCAGGCCAGGCAGTTCACCGAGGCGGTGGACGTCACCGGCGTGGTGCTCACCAAGCTCGACGGCACGGCCAAGGGGGGCATCGCCCTCGCCATCCAGACCGACCTCGGCATCCCCATCAAGCTCGTCGGCCTGGGCGAGTCGGCCGCCGACCTCGTCGCCTTCGACCCCGACGAGTTCGTGGAAGCGCTGTTCAACTGAACCCGATACCCGGCGAGCAACCCCCACCCCCGGTACGTTCGGCGCCGTAGATGGGACCGATGGCCTCTCTCCTGGCCGCCGCCGCCGGCGACGGCACCCGTTACGTCAACATCGACGTGCCGCCCTGGGTGTGGATCGCCCTGGTGGGGGCGGTGGCCGCCCTCCTCTTCGGCGACCTGCTGATCGTCCACCGCAAGCCCCACGTCATCACCTTCAAGGAGGCGGCCGTCGAGAGCGCGGTGTGGATCGCCTTCGGCATCCTCTTCGGGGTGATCATGCTGGCCTGGCAGGGGGGCCAGGCGGGGGGCGAGTACTTCGCCGGCTACCTGATCGAGAAGAGCCTGTCGGTCGACAACGTGTTCGTGTGGGCGGTGATCTTCTCGTACTTCGGCGTGCCCCGGCAGTACCAGTTCAGGGTGCTGTTCTGGGGGGTGTTCGGCGCCCTCGTGCTGCGGGCCGTCTTCATCTTCACCGGCGTCGCCCTGCTGGAGCGGGTGGACTGGCTGCTCTACGTGTTCGGGGCGCTGCTGCTGTTCACCGCGGTGAAGATCGCCCGCCACAAGGAGGGGGAGATCCACCCCGAGAACAACCCGGTGCTGAAGCTGGTGCGCCGGATCGTCCCCTCCACCACCGAGTACGACGGCCAGAAGATGTTCACCCGCAGATCGGGGAGGCTGCTGGCCACGCCCCTGTTCGCGGTGCTGGTGCTGGTGGAGTCGACCGACGTGGTGTTCGCCGTCGACTCGGTGCCCGCCATCCTGGCCGTCAGCCGGGAGCCGTTCATCGTCTTCGCCTCGAACGCCTTCGCCATCCTCGGCCTGCGGGCCCTGTACTTCTGCCTGGCCGACATGGCCGGGCGCTTCCGCTACCTCAACGCCGGCCTGGGGGTGATCCTGGCCTTCGTCGGCGTCAAGATGATGCTCGTCGAGGTCTACCACCTGCCCATCTGGCTGTCGCTGTCGGTCATCGCGGCGGTGCTGACCGTGGCCATCGTGGCCTCGCTGCGGGCCGAGAAGCGGGAGGCGGAGCTGGCCGAGCCGCCGGCCACCGCCTGAGGAGGCGGGGCGGGCGGGGGTCCCGGCCGCCGGCCGCTACCCTGGCTGGGCACATGATCGAGGGCCAATGTTCGACTCGCTGAGCGACCGCTTCGAAGCCATCTTCAAGCGCCTGCGCGGCCGCGGCCGCATGGGCGACGCTGAGGTCGACGAGGTCCTGCGGGAGATCCGCCTGGCCCTGCTCGAGGCCGACGTCAACTTCAAGGTCGTCCGCAACGTGGTCGCCCGCATCCGCGAGCAGTGCGTCGGGGCCGACCTGTCGGCGAGCCTCAGCCCCGCTCAGCAGGTCGTCAAGATCGTCAACCAGGAGCTGGTGAACATCCTGGGGGGCGAGACCCTCAAGATCACCTACTCCCCCCGGCCCCCCACCGTCGTCCTGCTGGCCGGCCTCCAAGGCTCGGGCAAGACCACCACCGCCGGCAAGTTGGCCCGCTGGTTCAAGCAGCAGGGCCGCCAGCCCATCCTCGTGGGCTGCGACCTCCAGCGCCCGGCCGCCGTCGAGCAGCTGCGGGTGCTGGGCGCCCAGGTGGGCGTGCCCGTCTACTCGGAGCTGACCGACCCGGTGGCGGTGGCCAGGGCGGGGCTCGACGAGGCGCACCGGCGGGGGCGGGACGTGGTGGTCGTCGACACCGCCGGCCGGTTGCACGTCGACGAGGAGATGATGGACGAGGCCCGGCGCATCTCTGCCGCCGTCGGCCCCGACTACACCTTCCTGGTCGTCGACGCCATGACCGGCCAGGACGCGGTCAACGTGGCGGAGTCGTTCCACCACACCCTGGCCATCGACGGGGTGGTGCTCACCAAGCTCGACGGCGACGCCCGGGGCGGCGCCGCCTTGTCGGTGAAGGAGGTCATCGGCAAGCCCATCGCCTTCGCCTCGGTGGGGGAGAAGCTGGCCGACTTCGAGCCCTTCCACCCCGACCGCATGGCGTCGCGCATCCTGGGGATGGGCGACATGCTCACCCTTATCGAGAAGGCCGAGCAGGCCTTCGAGCGGGAGCAGGCCCAGGCGGCGGCCGAGAAGCTCACCACCGGCCAGTTCACCCTCGAGGACTTCCTCGAGCAGATGCAGCAGATCAAGAAGATGGGACCGCTGCAGAACCTCGTCGGTATGCTTCCCGGGGTTCCCAAGGAGCTGAAGAAGGCCGAGATCGACGACCGGGAGATCGCCCGGCTGGAGGCGATCATCAAGTCGATGACCCCGGCCGAGCGCCGGGACCCGTCGATCATGAACGGATCACGCCGGTTGCGCGTCGCCAATGGGAGCGGCACCACGACCTCCGACGTGAACCAGCTGCTCAAGCAGTTCAAGGAGATGCAGAAGATCATGAGGTTGGTCGGCCGGGGGGGCAGGGGCAAGGGGCTCCCGCCCCAGCTGGCCGGACTGCGTTGAGAGAGTTAGGGCCGAGAGAGTTAGGGCCGAGAGAGTTAGGGCCGAGAGGAAGGCAGGTCATGGCAGTCAAGTTGCGGCTCATGCGAGTGGGCAAGAAGAAGCAGCCTACGTACCGGCTGGTGGCGTCTGACTCGCGCTCGCCGCGCGACGGCCGGTTCATCGAGATAGTCGGTACCTACGACCCCCGGGCCGAGCCGTCGGCGGTGCGGATCGACAACGACAAGGCGGTGGGGTGGCTGCGCCAGGGCGCCCAGCCCTCCGATCGGGCCCGCCGGCTGCTCGAGATCTCCGGGGCGTGGGGCCAGTTCACCGGTGCGGGCGCCGCCAGCACTGCCACTGCCGCCAGCGCCGCGCCGGCCAGCGCCGGGCCGGCCAGCGCCACCGGGGCCGGGCCGGGCTCGTGAGCGACCCCTCCGTGCTCGACGGCGACCTCGACGGCGACCTGGACGGCGAAGACGACAACGGCGATGACCTCGGCGACGACATCGGCGACGACATCGGCGACGACATGGGCAACCGGCTTGTGGGCGGGCTGTCCCGGTCGGTGCTGGAGTACCTGGCCAAGGCCATCGTCGACGACCCCGAGTCGGTGGTGATCGAGGCCGACGAGGGGCGCAGCGGCCTCACCCTGCGCCTCCACGTGGCCCCCTCCGACATGGGGCGCATCATCGGCCGGCGGGGGCGGGTGGCTCAGGCCATCCGCACCGTCGTGCGGGCCGCCGCCGCCCGCGAGGGCGTGGAGGCCAACGTCGACATCGCCGACTGAGCGCTTGCTGGAGGTGGGGCGGGTGGTCAAGCCCCACGGCATCCGCGGCGAGGTGGCGGTCGAGGCGGTGACCAACCGGCCCGAGCGGCGGTTCGTGGCCGGGTCGGTGCTCGACACCGACGAGGGGCCGCTCGAGGTGGTGGCCGGCCGGCCCCACCAGGGCCGGTGGCTGGTCACCTTCGTCGGGGTGGACGGTCGCGACGGGGCCGAGCGGCTGCGGGGCCGGGTCCTACGGGCTGCCCCTCTGGAGGAGGAGGGAGCCCTGTGGGTGCATGAGCTGGTGGGGGCCGAGGTGGTCGACCTGGCCGGGCGATCGCACGGAGTGGTCGAGGCGGTGGAGGCCAACCCTGCCTCCGACCTCCTGGTCCTGGCGGGGGAGAAGCTGGTGCCGCTGGCGTTCGTCGTCGCCCACGAGCCCAGCCGGATCGTGATCGACCCTCCTCCCGGCCTGCTCGACTGACCTTGTACCGGAAGGCATGAAGTAGTATAAGAGAGGCGGTGATACGGCGGCCGCATAAGCGCAGGGCGAGGGCGGGAGGGAGGCCGGCGGCGCTGGGTGCGATCCTCCTGCTGCTGGCGGGCGCGTGCTCGACGGCACGCCAGCAGGCGGAGCTGTCCGGCGGCCCGGGGTCGGGGGCCGGTCCCGGCCTCGCGGCCACGCCGGCGCTGGCCGAGGCGTGGGCCGCTCCCTCCATCAGGCCGATCGGCCAGCCGAAGGCGGTGGGCGACCACCTCGTCGTCTACGGCACCGAGGGGCATGATCTCTACCTTTACGGCGTAGACCCTGCCGACGGGTCGGTTCGGTGGCGCCGGGAGGCCTCGCCCAGCGCGGTCGCGCCCGGCATGGCGGTCGAACCCAGGATCTTGGCCGGGCGGGTGGCCTACTTCCGGCCCGACCCGTCGGCCACCCTGGCTGCCCGCCTGGTCGTGGCCGACCCGGCTACGGGCGCCGACCTGGTGGTCTCCGGCCCATCGGTCTTCCTGTCGCACCCAGGCCCGTGCGCCGACGGAGCCGACGTCTGCGTGCGGGTGGCCCGGCCCGGCCAGCCGTCGGCCACCCTGCGGTTCTCGGTCGAGGGGGCGGGGCCGGCTCCCGACCAGGTGGCCCCGCCTCCCGGTCCCGCTCCCTGGGCAAGGGCCTGATCGACCTCGGGGTGCGGCCCGACGTGATCGCCGGCTTCTCCGATGGGGTGGTGCGGTGGCGGTCGCCGATCGGCGACCACTTCCCACTCCTGCACACCACCGACCGGGGCTGGCACTTCGAGCTGTACGAATCCGACGCCGTACATGTGGGCAGCGTGGGTCGGGGCCCGGTGTTCCAGGACGACGACTACGTCCACTGGAACCTGGCCCAAGCCAGCACCGCCGCCATCTCGGCCTCCGACGGCTCGGCCCGGTGGCGGCACGACGGGACGAGCTTCGCCTGCAGCGGCAAGGTGGCGGTGGTACGGGAGGTCTCCGGCGGTCGTTGGGAGACGTGGCCGGTGCGCTGCCGCTACCGGGGCACGTCGCGCTACGACAAGGGGGCCGGGACGTCCACGTACGCCGACCTCGACGTGGTTGTCGAGGGTTTCGAGGTGGCGTCGGGGCGCACCACGTGGTCGGTCCCCCTCGGCGCGGCCGTCGCCTTCATGCACGAGGCGGCGGCGGCCACCGTCGTCAGCGACTCGGAGGTGCTGGTCCAGGCCGAGACCGGCCCGGTCGCCGTCAGCCTGGCCGACGGGGCAACGCGCACGCCGGGCGCGGGCGAGGCCTTCTGGTGTGCGACGAGGGTCGTCGAGTTCGAGTACCGGGAGACGTTGCGGCTGGCGAGCGGGAGCGTCAACACCTGGCGGGGCGGCACGCTGTTCGACCCCTGCACGGCCAACGGCGAGCCCACCAGCGCGGTGCCGGCCACCGTCGCCTCTTACCACGGCGTGACCGTCGGTGAGCGCACCGTGGTGAGCACCGGCCGGGGCCTCGTCGCCTACGACCGGAGGGGCTGACGCCGGGGCGCGACACTGGCGGCCACCATGGAGATCGCCGTCTTCACCGTGCTCCCCCAGGTGCTGGAGCCCGCCCTGGCCGGCGGCCTGCTGGGCAAGGCCCGTGAGCGGGGCACGGTGCGGGTGGACGTGCACGACCTGCGCCACTACACCACCGATCGGCACCGCTCGGTGGACGACACGCCCTTCGGCGGGGGGGCGGGCATGGTCCTCGCCCCCGACCCCATCTTCCGGGCGGTGGAGGCGGTGGGCCCGCCCCGGCCGCTGTTCCTGCTGGGGCCGGGCGGGCGCCGCTTCGACCAGGCCATGGCCGCCGACCTGGCCCAGGGCCCCGGCTTCTCCCTGCTCTGCGGGCGCTACGAGGGGGTGGACGAGCGGGTGCGCGAGCACCTGGTCGACGGCGAGCTGTCCATCGGCGACTACGTGCTGGCGGGGGGCGAGGCGGCGGCCTTCGTGGTGGTGGAGGCGGTGACCCGGCTGGTGCCGGGCGTGATGGGCAACGAGGCGTCGGCGGGGGAGGAGTCCTTCGCCGACGGGCTGCTCGAGTACCCCCACTACACCCGCCCCGCCGACTACCGGGGCTGGGCCGTGCCCGACGTGCTGCGATCGGGTGACCACGCCAAGGTGGCCCGGTGGCGGCGGGCCCAGGCCCTGGCCCGCACCGCCGCCTCCCGTCCCGACCTGCTCGCCGCCCGGGGCGGGCTGAGCGCCGGCGACCGACGGCTGCTGGAGGAGTTCGGCCTCGACGCCGGCGAGGCCGGTGAGGTGGGTGAGGCCGGTGAGGTGACGGGCCCGGCCGCCCGCGCCTATCCTGAGAACCCCCCCGGTCGTCCGGCCGGTGACTCGCGCGCTAAGGGCCAGCCATGAACCCCACAGATCTCGTCGACCGCTCCGCCCTCCGTACCGACCTTCCCGACTTCGGCCCCGGCGACACCGTGAAGGTGCACGTCCGGGTGGTGGAGGGCAACCGCGAGCGCATCCAGGTCTTCCAGGGCGCCGTCATCCGCCGCCAGGGCGCCGGTGTGCGCGAGACCTTCACGGTGCGCAAGGTCAGCTTCGGGGTGGGGGTGGAGCGCACCTTCCCGGTCCACTCACCCATCCTGGCCGCCGTCGAGGTCATCACCCGGGGGGCGGTGCGCCGGGCCAAGCTCTACTACTTGCGCGACCGGGTGGGGCGGGCGGCCAAGATCAAGGAGAAGCGGTCGGCCCGCTGACCGACCCCGACACGGGCACGGTGGCCGAGGCGGAGCAGCAGGAGAAGCGTCACAGCCGGCTCTCGTTCGTGCGCGAGCTCGTGGTGCTCGTGCTCACCGCCCTGGTGCTGGCCGTCGGCATCAAGACCTTCGTGGCCCAGGCCTTCTACATCCCCTCCGGGTCGATGTCGCCCCAACTGGGCGTCAACGACCGCATCGTCGTGTCCAAGCTGTCCTACCGGCTGCACGACCCGAGGCGGGGCGACATCGTCGTGTTCGACTCGCCCACCCCCGTCCCCGAGCCGGAGCGGCCGCTGCCCCAGCGCCTGGTGCGGGGGCTGGGCCAGGCCCTGGGGGTGACGCCGCCCTCCACCAACGAGTTCGTCAAGCGGGTCATCGCCCTCCCGGGGGAGAGGGTCGAGGCCCGGGGCGGCAAGGTGTACGTGGACGGGCGCGAGGTGGTGGAGCCGTACCTGCCCGAGGGCACCGTCACCAGCGACTTCTCGCCCGTGGCCGTCCCCGAGGGGAGCGTGTGGGTCATGGGGGACAACCGAACCAACTCGGCCGACAGCCGCGTCTTCGGGGCCATCCCCGAGTCGACGATCGTCGGGCGGGCCATCGTGCGGGTGTGGCCCCTCCCCGACGCGTCGTTTCTGTGACGCAGCCCCGTAGGATGGGGTCATGAGCAGCGAAGACCTCGAGCGGTACGAGACCGAGATGGAGCTCCAGCTGTACAAGGAGTACCGCGACGTCCTCCCGCTGTTCTCCTACGTGATCGAGACCGAGCGCCGCTTCTACCTCGCCAACTCGGTAGACATGCAGCTGAAGGAGTCCGACGGCCGCAGCCACCTCGAGCTGCAGCTCAAGGACGCCTGGGTGTGGGACATCTACCGGCCCGGCCCGGCCCGGTTCGTGGCCTCGGTGCGGATCGTCACATTCAAGGACGTCAACGTCGAGGAGATCCGGTCCCAGGAGTAGGTCGTGGGGGACGGGACCGACCGGTCGCGGCGTTCTGGCCACGCAGGCCGAGTGGCGACCAGAACGTGAACGAGCGGAGCGACGCCCGCCGCCGGCTCGGGCAGACGGGCGAGGACGCGGTGGCGTCCTGGTACGAGGGCCGCGGCTACCAGGTCGTGGTCCGCAACTGGCGCTGCCGGGAGGGCGAGCTCGACCTGGTGGTGCGCCGGGGCCGGTCCTATGTCTTCTGCGAGGTCAAGACCCGCTCCTCGACCGCCTTCGGGGCGCCGGTGGAGGCGGT